>CAMDKB010000521.1 GCA_945901195.1 Rhizobium sp. Q54 | reverse complement strand
TCGATGCCTGATCCAAGTCCTAAGCGGGTAAATCGCGGAGCGCCTCGACTAAGTGCTCAGGGTTGTAGGGCTTGACGAAAAAGCGAGTGCCGACAGGCAGTTGCCTCTCATCGAGCTGCGTTCTCCCGGAGGTGACGATGATTTGAATTGTCGACCATCTGTCCCGAATGGCATGAGTAAGCATTAAACCGTCCATCGACCCGGGCATGTTGATGTCGGTGAAGATTGTGCGAACATCATCAGGGCTCTCCAAAATCCGCACTGCGTCGTCCGCATTTGCGGCCTCCAGCACTTCGGAGCCAGCGTCCTCAATGTACTCCGCAGTCAACATTCGGATCATCGCGTCATCTTCAATGACAAGGACAAAAGCCCGGCCGTCCAACCCCTTCTCACGCATTGCCATTTGAGACTCTTTCCGAAAGGTGGCAGTTCAGTGCGGCCTCAACCGTGGCAGAGTACGCCGCAAAAACGTCACGCGCCTTTCACGGGAACTACCTAGGCAGCGCGTGGCGAAGAATATCACCACTGGCGACGGCTTCACAAAAACATATCTTTTCGAGAAGCCCCTATTTTGCCGTCCTGTCCGCTTTATTGGGAAGCTGCCAATGGGACAAGGCGGGTGACTACGCAATGACCTCAACACGATCAAGGTACATCGACAACTCAACCATTTGCTCACGCAATACGGTCAGGTTGGAATCCTCGGCAGCCTCCTCAAGAGCCGCGCCGATGTCAGAAATTCGCTGAAATCCAAACATCCCGCCGGAACCGCGCAATTGATGCCCCAGCAATAATATCGGCTTCAAATCATTTTGATCCAGGGCCTCAAGCATCGTGACAACGTATTCCTTGCATCTCAGCAAATACGCGGGAACACGGCTTGCATTTTTTGGGTTGGGGCGAATCAATATAGCGTTCGCGTCACTGGTTGGATTGCCATATTCCCTCGGCTCTCCAGATGCGCAGTCCCTGATCGCGCGCAACAAAACCGCCTGTTTGATTGGCTTCGTCAAAAACGCCGTACAACCAGCCGCCAGACACATTTCCCGGTCACCCTTCAAGGCGGAAGCCGTCAATGCGACGATTGGCGTGGCTTGGCGATCATTCGCCTCTTCCCAGGCGCGAATGGCCCGCGTCGCGGTCAGGCCATCCATGACCGGCATTTGACGATCCATCAAGACAAGATCGTACCTGCCCGCCATGAACATTTCCACGGCGATGGCCCCTGTCTCAGCTATTTCAACGAGATATGGCGTGTCTTCCAGATAGGCCAATGTGATCGTACAATTGTCGGGCGAGTCTTCCGCCAAAAGAACTCGAAGCGCTGGCAGTGGCCGCTCCGGCCCGCCACCAATGGCTTCTTCCGCCGGTCGATCAATGGTGTCCCAGATTTCAAATGGCGCGATGAACGCAAAAGCGCTGCCTTCTCCGATTCTGCTTTCAACCCAAATGCGCCCGCCCATCAGTTCCACCAAACGCTTCGATATTGTGAGGCCCAGGCCCGAACCGCCAAACCTGCGGGTCGTCGAGGAATCGGCCTGCGTGAAGCGCTCAAACACCCGGCCAAGTTTATCACTCGCGATGCCAATGCCCGTGTCCGAAACCGTGAACCTCAACGAGGATGGCGCGAATTCGTCTTGTTCCAAGGTCACATGCAATGACACGCCGCCGGTTTCTGTGAACTTGATCGCGTTGCCCAGCAAATTGAGTAGCACCTGTCTTAAACGCGTGGGGTCGCCAATCAAATCGGCGGGCACGTCGGGGGCGATATTGATCACCAGGGTAAGCCCCTTTTCCAGAGCGCGTGACGCCACCATTTCGCTCAACTTCTCGATATGGTCAGTGAACGAGAAACCCGTTCGCTCCAGATCGAGCTGGGACGCTTCGACCTTGGAAAGATCAAGAATATCGTTGATGAGATTGAGCAGATTGTCGCCCGCCCGGCGGAAAATTTGCACGTATTTGTCCTGCTGGGGCGACAATTCTGTTTTCGCGAGCAGGTCCGCGATTCCCATGATCGCGTTCATCGGCGTGCGGATTTCGTGGCTCATGCTCGCGAGGAAGTCCGATTTGGTCCGACTGGCGCTTTCGGCCACGGCCCTGGCTTGCTTCAATTCGGCCTCGACTTCCTTGCGTTCCGTAATGTCGCGCGCGGCGGCGAACACGCCTTGCAACGTTCTGCCGCGATCATAAAAGGTCGTCGCATTGTAAGAAACGACGGTCTTCTTTCCATCCCGATCACGCGCCGTTAGTTCATAGTCGGTGACTTTCTTCTCGGCCATCACGAGCTTGATCGCCGCCGCCGCCCGGCTTGGATCGGTAAAGAAGTCCTTGAACGGCGCGCCAATCAATTCGTCACGAGTGCAACCGGTAAGCGCTTCCATCTGCTTGTTGACATCGGTGATAATGCCGGACGGATCGGTCGTCATCAGGGCATCGATGTTGGATTCAATCAACGAACGTGTGTAAAATTGCTGATCGCGCAGGCGCTGATCGAGTTTTTTCTGTTCCGCCTCGACAAGCTTTCGGGCAGTGTTGTCCGTTCCAATGAGTAGAAATCCGATGATGGTTTTTTGTGGGTCGCGCAGCGCGGTGACCGACACCATCGCGGGAAATCGGCTCCCGTCCTTGCGAATGTAAGTAAGCTCGTAAATATCCTCGATTGTCCGGGATGCCTTGAAAACGAGGGCTTCGAATCCCGGCGAGATGGTTGTCGCGAGTTCGGCGCTCAGCGACGTGGCCCGTTCAATCAATTCCGCAGGATCAGAAATGTCGGCGGGCGTGATCTTGTTCATGACTTCCGAAGCCGAATATCCCAACATCCGTTCCGCGCCGACGTTGAAAATCTGGATGACCCCCTTTGCGTCGGTAGCGATGCTGGAGAAATTGGCGCTGTTGAAAATTGCGCTTTGCAACGCTCCCGCTTTTAGAAGAGCTTCCTCTGCTTGTTTGCGCGCGGTGTTGTCCGTGCCAATCAGGAGATAGCCGATGATGGTCTTT
>CAMDKB010000520.1 GCA_945901195.1 Rhizobium sp. Q54 | reverse complement strand
AAAACAAGAATGGCATGGCCGCAGGCGGCTGTTTGGACATCGTGTAACGCATCTGTTCCCCCGCATATTTGCCTCGATGAAAACAATGTAACGAACGCGCGTTACTTCTGCGTGCTGCCTTTGACGCAAATACACGCGGTTGCGGCAATGCTGCATTAACCAGCGCCGCACGAGAAATCGTTCAGATTGCGCTCAGGGCGCAGGTACTTCGATGGGATGATAGAGCCAGTCGAGGCAGCGATAGACATCCTCGCGCGAACGGGCGCGCTGGGCCTCGTTGCGCACCTGCGCTTCCAGCCCTTCGGTGTGGTAAAATATATCCCAGAGATAGCGGCTTTCCAGTTGTACGCGGGATGTCCGCAATATCCGCTCACGCTCAAACTGGGCGAAGGCTTTGGCGAAATCCTGACCATTCCTCGTCAAAAGCTCGGCCAGCACGACAGAATCCTCGATCGCCATGCATGCGCCCTGTGCAAGCGATTGCAATGTGGCATGCGCAGCATCGCCCAGCAGGATGGCCCTGCCCTGCGACCAGCCGCGCCGCGGCGCGCGGTCCGCTATGGGCCAGCGCCGTTCCAGATCCATCATGGCGATCATCTCACGCATGGCTGGATGAGCGCTCGCATACGTCGCCTGCAATTCCGCGCGATAGCTTTCCACGTCACCCTTTTGCAAAAAGGTATCGCTGCGAAACACCGCCACAATATTGAAAATGTCTTTGTCCCGCAGCGGGTAGTTTACGATGTGAAAGCCCGGTCCGCCCCACAGGATCACGTCGCCGAGAGGAATTCCCTTCGGCGCCTTGTCAATCGGCACAATGGTCCTGTGCGCCACATAGCCGATCATGTCGGGCTCTCCGTCGCCGATCATCTGCTGGCGTATGCGGGAACGAATACCGTCCGCACCAACAAGTATGTCGCCATCAAGCGAGCGCCCGTCCGCCAGAGAAACTGAAATGCGGTCGCCGGACTCGCTGTAGCCGGTGACCTGCGCATTTTCGTCGAGATGCACATTCGGCAGTGCCCGGCAGGCGTCGGTCAAGATGTTATGCAGATCGACCCTGTGGATCACGATATAGGGATTGCCATAGCGCGCCTCGAATTCAGCACCCGTCTCCACGCAGGTGACAGGCTTGCCGTCGAGCGCATCGAACATCCAGACGTTTTCCGGAATTATGCTTTTGGCAAGCACCGCGGCGCGCACGCCAAGTCTGTCAAACATAGGGAAAACATTGGGACCGAGCTGGATGCCGTAACCGATAGCGCCAAATTGCGGGGCTTGTTCAAGGACGTGAACATCAGCGCCCTTTTGTCCCAAAGCAATGGCTGCCGCCAGCCCTCCAACGCCGCCACCCACTATGATGATTTGCTTGTCTTTCACGATTCCAGCCCCTGACGCGGGCAATACGCGGCCCGGCACAAGGAATTATCACGCCTCACAAGCAAAAGTGAAGCGATCAGACAAAGCGGATCGAACGCGCGATCCACTGCGCGCTTGGAGCTAATCGCGTTGGCGCAAGTACACGAACCAGTAGACAACCCCCACCATCAGACTGCCACCGGCAAGATTGCCAATGGTCGACACGAGAATGTTGTGGAGCGTCGCGCTTATCGTCAGCCCGGGATAATCAGACGCGCTTTGCCCAATGGCGGCCCAGAACTCAGGCCTCGCCCAGGCTTTCACTGCAAGCCCATAGGGAAGCAGATAGAGGTTTGCGATAGAATGTTCAAAGCCCGCAGCCACGAAGGCAGCAACCGGCGGAACGATTACCACAACCTTGTCGGTCACGCTTCGCGCGCCAAAAGACATCCACACGGCCAGACAGACCAGAACATTGCAAAGCACTGCCAGGAAGAACAGTTGCATCGTCGGCAACGCTGATTTGGCAGCAGCGATCAACAGCGCCGTCTTGCCCACAGCGCCATCGCCGAATCCATGATGCCCGGCGAGGAACACCAGGCCAGCCGTGCCCAGCGCACCTGCGATATTGCCTGCATAAACCAGCAACCATGCCCGCAGCAGTGCGCCCACTGTGATGCGGCGGCTCGCGCAGGCCACGATCATGAGTGAGTCGCCGGTGAAAAGTTCTGCGCCCCCCGCAATGACCAGGATAAGTCCGAGCGAAAAAACCAGGCCGGCCAGAAGTCGCGCAACGCCCCAGGGCAAGCTGCCAGAGCCAGTCAGTACGATTGTCATGAAGATCGCACCGAATGCGATGAACGCACCAGCAAGAAGACCCAGCACGAGAAGGGCCAGTGCATCCCGCCCCGCCTTTGCCGCGCCCGCAGTCTCGCAGGCCAGCGCCATCTGCGGCGGCAACAACGCGTCAATGGCGTCGTCGCCGCTTGCTTTCCCGGACGTTTCGGCCATTTCCACTGCTCCGCAATGCCGGTCAGGGATCAGATGTTGATGCTGTGCCGTGCCATGCGCCAATATTTCATGACGCAGGCTTGTTCGGTATGACTTGCAACAATCTATGCAAGACCAGTGGAACTGGGTGGCAAGCCTGCAGGATCAGGCGAATCGGATCATGATCCAGGCAAAGGCGGAAACCCAGACACCGAAGGTGATCAGCGGAGCGGTCAGGTTCTGGCGGCGGGTTGCGGACATGACGGGCTCCTGTCTGTCTGGCGGCGTTTGATGAAGCAACAATGCCAGCACGAAGCCCGGGAGGATGTGCGCATCGGCACAGGGTCAATAATCTGTAAAAAAAGTCGAATTCTGAAATGGCTGTAAAATCCCGACCTTCGGCGAAAGATAGCCTGAAGGATCAGGCGAAGCGGATCATGATCCAGGCAAAGGCGGAAACCCAGACACCAAAGGTGATCAGCGGAGCGGTCAGGTTCTGGCGGCGGGTTACGGTCATGGCGGGCTCCTGTCTGTCTGGCGGCGTTTGATGAAGCAACAATGCCAGCGCGGAGACCGGAAGGATGTGCGCATCGGCACAAGGTCAATAATCTGTAAAAAAAGTCGAATTCTGAAACGGGTTTAAAATCCTGAC
>CAMDKB010000519.1 GCA_945901195.1 Rhizobium sp. Q54 | reverse complement strand
GAAGCCGTGCGGCGGATCGACGAACTGTTCGAGATCGAACGTGCCATCAACGGGAAGCCGCCTGACGAGCGAAAGACGGTAAGGCAGGCGCAATCAAAACCACTGGTCGCCACGTTGGAGGCATGGTTGCGGGAACAGCGCACGCGCCTCTCGCCCAAGCACGATCTCGTGAAGGCCATCAACTACACGCTCAATCAATGGACGGCGTTCACGCGCTTCCTTGAAGACGGACGCATCTGCTTGTCTAACAATGCCGCCGAGCGTGGATTGCGTGGCGTGGCCGTGGGCAGAAAAAACTGGACCTTCGCAGGATCCGATTCAGGGGCCCAACGCGCCGCCGCTGCTTATTCGCTCATCGAAACATGCAAGTTGAATGACGTCGATCCGCAAGCCTGGCTCGCCCACGTTCTCGCCAAACTCCCCGACCATCCTGCCAAACGAATCAACGAACTCTTGCCATGGAACTGGAAGGCGCGTCAGCAGGGAGTGGTGTCAGCCGCTGCGTAAACGCCCGCCGATCCCCGACGCGCCGCCCATGGGGCGCTAACCGGGCGCGTACACCTTAAGTCCAGCTTTAAGGTTGACCTGATGGCTCATGTTGAAATTTTGAACGGGATTGAGCGTCGGCGGCGCTGGTCGGATGCGGAGAAGCGGCGGATCGTTGGTGAGACGCTCGCGCCGGATGCTGTGATTGCGGATGTCGCGCGGCGCAATGGCGTGGCGGCGAGCCTCGTTTTCGCATGGCGGCGGCAGGCGTGCCTAGCCGACGTTCACCGCCGAAATACCCCTGATTATGAGGGCAAAAGATTCCCCCAGCTCTTGGCTTGCGGTGGTACCCACACTGCGGACATGGCACGCTGCACTAGATAGCTTCACAACGGGCAGGGTGCCGCGTCAGGTATCGTTTGCCAGGTGATGCGGAAGGCATGCGCGTCCCAAATAGCACCTGACTATTGCGGGCGTTCGCAAAGAGCGGCCGTGAGGCCCCAGTCCCGCGTGCGCCCATCCGACCCAGCGCCTGACATACACCCCAAGCGCGGCCACGGCTGAAACCGTGCCGCGCTTTTACTCGTAAAGCCGGGATGCGGACATTAAACAGTAGATAAGCTGGCTTCCAAAAGTCTTGAATTGTGAGACTGCCATTTCGACTATCCTGCCTAAATTGATTCAAGGATGTGAATCAAAATCGCAGATTTGCAAATAGCTTAAAGTTTCGTCCGGGTTGCAGCACTTCCTCCTTCTTGAAGGAAGTGTGATTGCGGATATTGGCGTCGAGAAGGTTAGTACCGGCGACTCCGACAGTCAGTTCGCGTTCAACGCCCTGATATTTCCAGGTGTGCCGGTAGGAAATCTCGGCCTTGAGCATGTTGTATCCCTTGGTAGGCAATTCTTGCGCGGTATTGATGCGAGTTTGCGCAAAGGCATGCAGCATGTTCACGCGCGTGAAGAAGCCGCTGCCATACCAGAAGACGCCGCCGCCGATCCGCATGGGGGGAATGCGCGGCACGTTCGTGCCGTCTGAGAAACGCGCGCGCACGATATCAAACTGACTCTCGAAGCCGAACATACCAGTTCCCAGTTGCGCGACATCGAAATGTGTCGTGAGTTCCGCGCCGGTGAACGTGGCGTTGCGCTGAGAGAATGCTATCTGCTTGAACTCGGTGTCGACGCCGCAAGTATCGAACTCCGCGCCACAAAGTGTGCCTGTCAGACGCTTGGATATGTAACCCTGATAGCGGGTATGGAAGACCGTCGCGTCGAAGCGGAACCAGCCTTTCGCCTTGCGCAATCCGGCTTCAACAGAGTGCGCCCGCTCGACCTTGAGTTCGGGATTTCCGATTTCAAATGTGCCGGACGCTTCATGTGCACCGCGCGAGAAAAGTTCGAGCGCACTTGGCGCTCGCTCGACGCGCTGCAAGGTGATGCTGGCGACTGTCCCGAACGGCAGATCGTGAAGGAAGCCCGCGCTGATGCTGATGGGCGTAAAGCTTCGGCTGCGCGCCGCCTCAGGCAGAGGCAGTCCGTTGGGCAAGAGGTCAGCCGGGAAGATCGTTTCCGTGCCCCGCACCTTTACACTTTCGATGCGTCCCGCAAGCTGGATGCGTGCGGATTGCGAAAGATGCAACTCGTTGAAGAGATAAGCGGCAACGCGGGTCGTCTGCGCCGGGGGTATCAAGCCGCCTGCTTCACCACCTGTCCCAAGCTTCTGGTCACCGAATTGCACGCCGAGTGCGCTATGCAGCCGCGCGGTACCAAACGATATCGGCCGGAACTGGGCCTCCACGCGGCCTTCCTGTTCGCGGTTCTTGAACGTGCCAAGGATCGTGTCAAAACCTGCATCCAGGCCGCGTTCGTCGTGTTTGTAGAACGATGCGCCATACCAGTAGCGGATGGTGTCGATGAACGCGCTGTCGATCTGCACCTCGCCCTTACTGTTAAACTTGGTCTGGCGCATGTCGATATGCGTGCGGTTCGCGGCGGCCTCGATTCCGGGCACGCCATAATCGCTCGCGAAATGGGTCAGCGATGCACCGAAATAGCCGTTCTGAAAAATATAAGACGTGCCGACCGAAGCACCTTTCATATCGAGCTGAGTGTTAAGCTGTGTGCCGAGTGGCGTGCGATAGCTTTCAGCAGTGCGCTTGAAGATATCGATATGCGTTGCAAACGCACCGTTACGTCCGTCGATGATAATCGCGCCTTCTCGCCCGTTGTCCACAGTGGTGAAGGCGCTGCGCGCAATAGCTCTTAGCCCAAAGGGTGTATCGGGCATGGGGATACGGTTGTTGTCGATGCTGACAACGCCACCGATGGCCTGCGAGCCCCAGCGCAGTGTAGCGGGGCCGCGTATGACCTCGATACGATTGGCCGCAAGGGGATCTATGGGGACGCCGTGATCCTCGCCGATGTCGGACACGTCCATGGAGCCGAGGCCGTTCTCCTGCATGCGGACGCGAAAATTATCGACGCCGCGAATGATCGGGCGGTTGGCTCCCGGCGCGAAAGTGCTGCCCGCAACACCCGGCGTCGCAGCAACGATAT
>CAMDKB010000518.1 GCA_945901195.1 Rhizobium sp. Q54 | reverse complement strand
CGTCATGGATCGCGCCGCCTGGCATTCCACCAGCAAACTCGTCATGCCCAGGAACATCACGCCGATCCTGTTGCCCTCGCGCTCGCCGGAGCTCAATCCGGTCGAGAACATCTGGCAATACATGCGCGCCAACTGGCTCTCGAACCGCGACTTCGAAAGCTACGACGCCATCATCGAAGCGATGTGCGAGGCCTGGAACAAACTCGTGGCGATTCCCGACGCCATCAAATCAATCGGATTGCGCGAATGGGCGCATGTGGGTAGGTGCAAATTACCCTTGATATTATGAAAAACAGAGCGTCACCGAAAGTGTAAAAGCTGGCTGAAACATTATTTTCGGCCCTGAGTTGCATTGAAGTGACTATTCTTATGCTGGCGCTGGAAATTTATTGGAATTTCAAGGTTGTGACTTTTAATGCGTGAAAATTTAGGTAATTATACTGAGGCGTTTTTGGTTCGACAGGGGTTCATGACATTGCTGCCGGCATGTCACCGGGCCTATGTTCACCAAATGTTTGCATTCGATATTGGCCTATTGCAATATGTCCCGGGCGGTCGGGTCGCCTGAAGTGGGAGTAAATCGATGAATTCGACGAATCGTTTGGTAGCGGCAGTTTCAGCGGGGACTTTCGCTGTCTGGCTTATGGCTCTGCCTTCCCAAGCCAAGGATTTTGAAATCCGGCGTTCGGTTAAAGCTGGTGAAGCTGCCGAATTGCTCCAGCATTCCTCCATGCGTGGGGAGTGCGAGAGCAAAGTACCCAAAATAAAAGTGCTTGATGACCCCAAAAATGGCGGCGCGGTCGTCAAGGAAGGGGAGCGCAAATTCGAAAAGGGTGCAGGCAACTTAGCCAAATGCGACGGCAAGTCCGGGGTGGGCGCCCGCGTGGTCTATACGCCGAAAGCGGGTTTTGAGGGCGCGGACAAGTTCCGTTACGAAGTCACATTCAATAATGGCAACGTGAATGTCTATTCCGTCAGCCTTCGCATCGGGAAACAGGATCCTGCTGGCTGGGCGAAGCCGAAATAGTCGGTCTGGAAACAACAAGGTATCGAAATTGAAAAGGGCGGGATGATTTCCCGCCCTGAATTTTTCAGGCTCTGCTTGTTTTTTCAGGCCTTGATTGTCTGGCTTAGCCGCAGGCCGTTTTCCCGCATTTGCGCAGGTTGTCGATTTTGGCCTGCAGGTTTGGCAGGCCCACAGCGCCGATCACGACTTCATCGCCGACAATATACGAGGGAGTTCCAGTCAGGCTCAAAGTATCGGCAATCTGCATCACCTCCTGCAATCCTGCGGAAACAGCGGGGCTTTTGAGGGCAGCTTCGAGCTTGTCCATGTCCGCACCGCTGGCTTTGGCTGCGGCCATCGCCTGCACCTTGCCGACCTGACCGCGCGCCTGAAGAAGACGCTGATGGAAAGCCAGATATTTTTCGCCATCAAATTGCTGGCGCAATGCAGATGCTACCTGCGCCGCCTCAACTGAGCTGGGGCCGAGCACCGGGAATTCCTTGAGAACGACTTTGACATCGGAATTCTTTTCCAGAATTGCCATCATGTCAGTCATCGCTTTTTTACAATAGCCGCAATTGTAATCGAAAAACTCGACCAACTGAATCTTGCCCTTGGGATTGCCGAGCACAACCTGATGGATCGAATCAAAGAGTTTAGGCGAAAGATCCGCAACAGCTTTTTGGCGCTGTGAGGCCTCTTCAGCCTTGCCGCGCTTTTCCATTTCCACCAGCGCGTCGCGCAAAACATCAGGATTGTTCAACAAATAATCCTTAATGATCGCCTCGATCTCGCTGCGCTGGGCCGGCTTCATCTGCGCCTGAGCCGCAGGAGCGACGATCAGACCGGCCATAGCCAGGACTGAAAACATGGCCATGCGCAGCACTGAAATGCACGCGCGGGATTTGATAATCTGCATGAAATTCTCCGGTCTGTCGGTCAAGCCAAGGCCTTTTATATGTCTATAGCGCGAATTCCGGTGTGCGTCGAAGGCGCTTATTACACGAATTCGTGAATCGAATGGGGCGGGAGCGGACAGCGCGGGAGTTTTCGGCCTGCTCTGGCTTGATGGGCTATGACTTGGTAGACGCTGGCCGGCAGGCCTGCTGGATGGCTCTGAGCGTCAAAAATCAAGGCTGGGGCGATGTCAGCAATGCACGAGAGCAAAATCGGGTCGATGATCACGCCCGCCCGCCGCAGCGCCGTTGCGCCGTTTCTGGCGATGGATGTTTTCAAGGAAGCGGCGCGTCTGGCGCAGTCGGGGATGGATATTGTGCGGATGGAAGCCGGCGAGCCGGGTGCGCCTGCGCCGCGCCGGGTGAGGGACGCTGCCATCAGGGCGCTGGATGCCGGCCAGATTGGGTACACGCAAACTCTCGGCATACCGTCGTTGCGGCAAGCGATCGCCGGGCATTATCGCCAAACCTATGGGGCGAGTGTTGATTCCGGCCGGGTGGCGGTGACGACAGGTTCCTCCGGCGGATTCGTTTTGGCGTTTCTGGGACTTTTCGATGTCGGTGCGCGCGTTGCGATCGCGTCGCCGGGCTATCCTGCCTATCGCAATATTCTGGAAGCGCTTGGCGTTGAAGTCGTAGCTCTGTCTACCCGCGCCGCTGACCGGCATGTCGTGACGGGGTCGATGATCGAGGCGGCGCATGCAGAGCAAAAGCTCGATGGCGTGCTGCTCATGAGCCCCGCCAATCCCACAGGAACCATGATGACCGAAGAGGTCTTGCGCGATGTCTGCGCTACCTGCGAACGGCTCGGGGTGAAGTTCATCTCGGACGAAATCTATCACGGGCTGACCTATGAGTTCCCTGCGCAGACTGCACTGAAGTATTCGGATAGCGCGATTATCGTGAACTCCTTCTCCAAATATTATTGCATGACGGGGTGGCGGATCGGCTGGCTGGTGTTACCGGAACCGATTGTCAGGCCTGTCGAGAAACTGGCGCAATCCCTGGCTATTTCCGCTCCCACGCTGTCGCAGATAGCGGCTGAGGCCGCCTTCGATGCGTGCGATGAGCTTGAGGTGGTCCGGCGCG
>CAMDKB010000517.1 GCA_945901195.1 Rhizobium sp. Q54 | reverse complement strand
TAGCGGGTCGGAAGAAGCTCTCTCCACGCTCACGATTGAGCGCCTGCTGGAAAAGGCCAATCCGCATATTCTCATCGGCGGGCTCGGCATGGGCTTCACCCTGCGCGCGGCGCTCGATGTTTTACCTCCAGAGGCGCGCGTGACCGTATCGGAACTGGTGCCAGCGGTGGTGGCCTGGGCGCGCGGGCCGATGGCCGAGATTTTTGGCGGCAGCATGAATGATCCCCGCACCGATGTTCGCGAAGTGGATGTCAGGGCGCTCATCCGGTCTGCTCGCGCGACTTACGACGCCATCTTGCTTGATGTCGACAATGGACCGGAGGGCCTGACCAAAACGGCCAATGACTCGCTTTACAGCGGCACAGGGCTGAACGCCGCGCACGCGGCCTTGCGCCCGGGCGGCATTCTGGCCGTCTGGTCCCAGGGACCGGATGAGCACTTTACACGCCGGCTGGGCAAGGCTGGATTTGAAGTCGAGGTCGTCCGCGTGCGCGCGAGCCGCGCCAAACGCGGCGCGCGGCATGTGATCTGGCTGGCGCGCAAAGCTCCTGTGCCCAAGGCGCAATAGCGCTGGCGCGCGTTCGCACTTGGCAAAGCGATAAAGCAAGCCGCATCGCCGATTGTATTACTTCGGCTTGAGCAAATCCTCATGCAGCGCGCGCGCCGCCGCAATCTGGTCAGCGGGCGTACTCATGATGCGATTGACCTCCGCCGCCAGCTCCTCGCCGGGCATCGACGTGATCAGGATGTTCGCCTTTCTCGCTTCAGCCTGAAACGCTGGATCTGCCAGCATTTTCTGAAATGCAACACGCATGATCTGCAGCCGGTCTGCGGGGACACCAGGCGGGAAGGCGAGTGCGCGGCCGATCGTGCCGGCGGAGGCATATATTTCCAGCAGAGCCTTTTCCACTCCACTGCCAAATTCTGTCATGGCCGGTACATCAGGCATGCCGGGCATACGTTTGGCGGCGATCGCCAGCACCGGCAGGAGTTCGCCGCTCTTCATCTTGTCGTTATGTTGCGCCAGTGCGTTGGCCAGTGTCATCCCGGCGCCATCGAGTTCGCCGCGCTCCATCGCAATGAAGACCTCCGATGCGCCCTTGTATCCACCAATGATCTTGAATTTCGTAGCGGCCATGCGATTGAGCATCAAGGGCGCGAGTGCGTAGATATTGGCGATGCCGGTGGCGCCCATGGTGACTTCGCGCTTCTTGACGTCGTCGAGCGTGCGCACGCCCGATTGCCTTGTCACGAGCGCAACTGAATCAGCATCTGCAAAACGGCCAATCCACTGATAGTCGCGCGCGTTGAATTTCACATCCTTTGTCAGCAGCGTTTCATACAACACTTCGGCATGAACCAGATGCATCAGCGAACCATCCTTCGGGGCAACCGAATAGGAATAGTTCAGCCCGACGAGTCCGCCCGCGCCGGGCATGTTCTGCATGATGAGACTGGGATGGCCGGGAATGAACTGACGCATATGGCGGGCAGCAAGTTGCGAATAAATCCCATAGGTTCCGCCGGGTCCGGCGCCGATGAGGATACGCACGTCCTTGCCGGCGTAGAAGGCTTCCGGCGACTGTCCCAGTGCAGGAATACTGGCGAGCATCGCCAGTGCGATAATACCAGGTGTGCGCTTCATGAAACCTCCCGCCATGCAGAAGGGAAGTTTAGCGCAGTCCCGGCGTGCTTGCGAGCCTCTGCGAAGACGATCTGGAGGCGCCCAGGAACGCCAGCGTGCTCATTCCCGCTGAGATCACGGCATTCCAGCCCGCCAGCGAGAGCCCGAAAATCCTGATCGCCACCTCATCGCACCGCACGACACGCGTCGTCTGCAATTGTTTCATGAAGTCGTTCATGTTCGATGCGCGTGGCATGCTTGTGCCTGTACAGCCTGTCGGACCCGGCCAGAAGCCCCACTCAACACCGGAATGATAGATGCCGAAAATCGAGCTGCCGGCAAATACAAGTGCAAGAAGGATCAGCAACGGCCTTTGCGCCATCAGCGGACCCTTAGCTGCCACCAGCGCGTTAACAGCTGCCAGCGGCACACCTGCATAATAGGCCCAGCGCTGCATCAGACACAATTCGCACGGTGCGTAACCGAAATATTCGAAAATCCATGCGCCCGTGATCGTCGCAAAAGCCATCGCCAGAACAGCCAGCGCTGTATTCAACGGCGTCAGTTTTCGCAGCAAAGCCTGCATGGAATGGTTCTCACTCAAAGGACATGTGCCGCCAGCCAGAAGCCGCCAACAATGAACACCAGGATCAAGACCATGAAATCGGCGAAATAACGGTCAAGGATTGCGCGGGCCTGATCTCCAAACCGGTGCAGCAAAGCCGCCAGAATAAAAAACCGCGCACCGCGCGTGATCGTCGAGAGCAGGACGAAGAGGAAGAAATTATATTCCAGCAGCCCGCTGACGATGGTGACGAGCTTGTAGGGGATGGGAGTTACACCCTTGACGAGAATGAACGCCCAACCCCATTCATTATAAAAAGTCCTGAGGGCGTCAATTTTTGTCATGTAGCCATAAAGGTTCATCAGCCATTGGCCGACTGTCTCATAAAGCAGATATCCGATACCGTAACCAACGATGCCCCCCAGCACGGAAGCAATCGTGCAGACCATGGCGTAATAATAGGCCCGCTCCGGCTTTGCGAGCGACATGGGCACTAGCACCACATCGGGCGGAATCGGAAAGAACGAACTTTCAGCGAACGAGATGGCCGCCAGAGACGGAACTGCCTTGGGACTTTCGGCAAGAGAAAGCGTCCATCGATACAGACGTTGAAACATGGGGGCTCGCACTGGCCGGAAAGGCGATGATTCGGGGCGGGAGAGAGCCGAAGCGATACCACCTGCGGGGACAAGGCGGCAAGGCGGGAGTCAGAGTCGCCCAGGGCAATCGGGTGAAGAAGTCCGTGACAATCTGGTGAAAGGCTGAATCTGTCGCGGTCCACTGATTCTTGAGGTGGAGCACGACGATGGCGCATGATGGACTAGACTTCGCAGCGGCTGTTGAGACGACAAGTTTTCTTTGTTA
>CAMDKB010000516.1 GCA_945901195.1 Rhizobium sp. Q54 | reverse complement strand
GCGCAGCCGACTTCGCGACCATCCGAGGATTCCTCTCAACCGCAAAAAAGCAGGGCTGGAACATCATCGAAGCCCTGAGCCGGGACCCGCCGGACCTCGCAAAAAGGCTGCGCCCCGCTTAACATCGCCCAGGAACCTGGGCAGTTACAGTTTATTAAAATAAAGTCGGGCATTCGCAAGTCCTCTGGTCGCCTTTCCCTTGGCAAAGCGCTTCACCAGCCTTAAATTGTGTTTTGAACTCGCATACCGGCGTCACTCTCGCCCTTAGGACGGACATGAACCCCAATTACAGAAACTTTGCCCTCTGGGTCATCATTTTTCTTTTGGTGGTCGCTTTGGTGATGCTTTTCCAAAATCCCGCGCAACGTACGCAGGCGCAGGAAATCAACTATTCGACGCTGCTTCAGGAGGTTGAAGCCGGCAATGTGCGCGAGGTCGTGATCTCAGGCCGTGAAGTAACAGGCCGCTATACGGACAATCGCACGTTCGTGACCTATGCGCCGCAAGACCTCCAGATGGTCGACAAATTGTCGAAGAAGGGCGTGTCCATCACCGCAAAGCCGCCGCCAGAGGGTAACAGCCTGCTGACGACACTTCTCATCAACGGTCTGCCTTTGCTGGCCTTCATTGGAATCTGGATCTTCCTTTCGCGACAGATGCAGGGTGCGGGTGGCAAGGCGATGGGGTTTGGCAAGTCCAAAGCCAAAATGCTGACCGAAGCTCACGGACGCGTTACGTTCGAGGACGTTGCCGGCATCGACGAAGCCAAGGAAGATTTGCAGGAAATCGTTGAATTCCTGCGTGATCCACAGAAATTCCAGCGGCTTGGCGGGCGTATTCCACGCGGCGTGCTGCTCGTCGGTTCGCCCGGCACAGGTAAAACCCTGACTGCGCGCGCTGTGGCTGGCGAAGCCAATGTTCCGTTCTTCACCATCTCCGGTTCTGACTTCGTGGAAATGTTCGTGGGCGTCGGCGCAAGCCGTGTGCGCGACATGTTCGAACAGGCCAAGAAGAATTCGCCCTGCATCATCTTCATCGACGAAATTGACGCGGTCGGTCGCCATCGTGGCGCGGGCCTTGGCGGTGGCAATGACGAACGCGAACAGACACTTAACCAATTGCTCGTCGAGATGGACGGCTTTGAGCCCAACGAAGGCGTTATCATCATCGCCGCGACCAACCGCCCGGACGTGCTCGACCCTGCGTTGCTACGCCCCGGCCGCTTTGACCGCCAGATTGTCGTGCCGCTGCCGGACGTGAATGGCCGCGAAAAGATCCTGCGCGTTCACGTGCGCAAGGTGCCTCTCGCGCCCGATGTCGATCTCAAGGTGATTGCCCGTGGCACCCCCGGCTTTTCCGGCGCGGATATCATGAACCTCGTAAACGAAGCCGCGCTCCTTGCCGCCCGCCGCAACAAGCGCGTGGTGACGCATCAGGAATTCGAAGACGCCAAGGACAAGGTGATGATGGGCGCTGAGCGCAAATCCATGGCCATGTCGGAAGAAGAAAAGAAACTCACTGCCTATCATGAAGCCGGCCATGCCATCGTCGGTATGTTTGTCCCTGCGGGCGTGCCCGTTCACAAGGCGACGATCATTCCGCGTGGCAGAGCCCTTGGCATGGTGAAGTTTCTGCCAGAAGGCGATCGCTATTCGATGAAATACAAGGAGTTCACCTCCCAGCTCGCAGTCGCCATGGGTGGCCGCGTGGCGGAAGAGCTGACCTTCGGCAAGGACAACATCACATCAGGGGCCTCAGGCGATATCGAGCAAGCCACGAAAATGGCCCGCGCGATGGTCACCCGCCTTGGTTATTCGGACTCTCTGGGCCTTGTCGCCTATGGCGAAAATCAGGAAGAGGTCTTCCTGGGGATGTCCGTTTCCAAGCAGCAGAACATTTCAGAAGCGACAGCACAAACGATCGATTCGGAAGTTCGCCGCCTGATCGATGAAGGCTATTCGACAGCAAGGAAGATTCTCTCGGATAATGAGACCCAGTTCAAAACGGTGGCCGAAGCCTTGCTCGAATACGAAACTTTGACCGGCGATGAGATCAAGGATCTCTTGGTCGGCAAGCGCCCAACACGCGATCCCGCCGATGCGCCGCCGCCGCCGCGCTCGTCCGCCATTCCCACGGTTGGCAAGCCACAGCCTCGTCCCGATGCCGGTGGTTTGGAACCGCAACCGACCTGAGGCGACCCCGCCCTTCAGAAATAATAAGGCCCGGCTTTCCAGCCGGGCCTTTTTTATGAGTGTGACAGCGCAATCTTACCCGGCGAGCCCTTCAGCCTTCATGGCCTCCCTGACTTTCGGACGCTCGCCGACACGCGCAAAATAGGCCTGGATATTGGGATATTTCGCCAGATCCAGCTTGTGGACGCGGGTCCAGTTCAGCACGGTGAAGGCATAGGCGTCCGCTACGGTGAACCGGTCGCCCATCAGGTATTGCTTGCCCTCCACCATTTTATCGAACGCCGTGAGGCGACGGTCGATAAGGCCGAGAGTTGCTTCGCGCCATTCGCCCTGCATCGCGGGATTGAACAGACCGCCGATGGTCTTGTGCATTTCCGTGGTGATGAAATTCAACATCTCCTGCAATTTGTAACGCTCCATCGTGCCGTTTTTCGGAGCGAGGCCGGAATCAGGTTTCTGGTCAGCGATATATTGGACGATGGCGGGACCTTCAGTCAGCATCACGCCGTTTCCGACATCGAGCGCCGGCACATAGCCCTTGGGATTGATGGTCCAGTAATCGGTTCCTTTTTCTGTCTTCTTGGCTTTCAGGTCGACTTTTTCAATTTCGAGCGGGATGCCGGCTTCCATCGCTACGATATGCGGCGAAAGCGAACAGGCGGCAGGCGAATAATAGAGTTTCATAAACGTCTCCTTGCACTGATCCCACGTGGATCCAAACTTAGATTAATACCAGTTCCCGCTGATCAGCATTGGTGGGCCCAATCTCGCAAGCCGATGGACATGATACGCCATGGCTGCTCGACGAGTTTGTTCCAAGCGTCGCAGCAATGGTCGAGGATGTCGTCGTAGGATTTGAAGACGCGGTTCGACAA
>CAMDKB010000515.1 GCA_945901195.1 Rhizobium sp. Q54 | reverse complement strand
CCGCTGCGAAGTCTAGTCCATCATGCGCCATCGTCGTGCTCCACCTCAAGAATCAGTGGACCGCGACAGATTCAGCCTTTCACCAGATTGTCACGGACTTCTTCACCCGATTGCCCTGCGACGTGACCGAAGTGCCCTTGATAATCTGCACCGAGAAGCCGACTGTCGGTGGAATCGCGATCTTGAATGCTTGGGGCAACACGACCCACCGCATCTGCTGAAAATAGCCCATGCCGAGGCTGGCCGATGCCTCCCATTGGCCTTTGGCAATCGCATCGACACAGCCACGCCAGATTTCCGAAAGGAAAGCCGAAGTCCACAATGTCAGCGCGAGACCAGCGGCAAGCCACGGCGGCACATTCAGTCCAACGAGCGAGAGCCCGAAGAAAACGATGAACAATTGCATCAGCAGCGGCGTGCCCTGAAAAAGTTCGACGTAGCCCCATGCGAAATTGCGAAGCGCGCGGCTTTGCCCTGTGCGCATGAACAGAAGGATGACCCCGACGATGCCGCCAAATACGAAGGTTGCGAGTGACAGCAGGATGGTCCAGCGCGTCGCCAGCAGAAGGTTACGCAGGATATCCCAGGTAGAGAATTCGGTCATCATGTTGCCTTTCTGGGAAACAGCCACCAGCCGACGCCGCGCAGCAACTGCCGCAGCGCGATGGCCAGCGCCAGATAGATTGCAGTGGTGACGAAATAGATTTCGAACGCACGAAAATTGCGCGACTGGATGAAGTTGGCGGCGAAAGACAAATCCTCTGCCGCGATCTGCGAAACGACCGCAGACCCGAGCATCACAAGCACAATCTGCGACGATAGCGCAGGCCAGATGCGGTGTAGCGCGGGGATCAGCACCACATGGCGGAACGTCTCGAAGCGCGTCATGCCAAGGCTCCAACCGGCCTCGAACTGTCCCTTGGTGGTGGCCTGAATGCCGGCGCGCACGATCTCGCAACTGTATGCGCCAAGATTGATCACCATCGTCAACATCGCGCCCTGCATCTCGGTCAGCTGCACGCCGATGGAGGGCAGGCCAAAGAATATGAAGAAGAGCTGGATCAGAAATGGCGTATTGCGGATCAACTCAACATAGGCAGCGACGACAGGCTTGAGCCAGGCCGGTCCGAGTGATCGGGCCCAGGCGCAGAATATTCCTAGCCCGACTCCGAAGACTGCACCGACCGCGATTAGTTCGATCGTGACAAGAATGCCACTGAAAAGAACGGGCAGGTAATTTCCGATGGAGGAGAAGTCGAACTTGTAATTCATCGTGTGGTGCCCCGGACCTGCTACACGCTTCGCTCACGAGCGCTGGATCAAGACATCCGGAGCGTGCGCCGGATGCCGCATTGCGGGAAGCGGTAGTGAAGAGCTTTAAATATCGGCAGGAAGATCCTGCGCGAGCCACTTCTGCGCGATCACGTCCAGGGAACCGTCCTTGCGTGTCGCGGCGATGATTTCGTTCACCTTGGCCATCAGCTTCGGCTCTTCCTTGTTCAAGCCGATGTGGCAAGGGGAATTGGCGATGAGGAACTTGATCTCGGGCTTCTTGGGTGGATTACGCTCAAGTATCGCCGCTGCCACGATATTGCCGGTTGCAACGAGTTGTACCTGCCCGGACAAGAAGGCCGAAATCGTGCCGTTGTTGTCTTCATAGCGCTTGATGGTTGTACCCTTCGGCGCAATCTCGGACAGTTTCAAATCCTCGACCGCGCCGCGCGTCACGCCGATGGTCTTGCCGGCAAGATCTTCGGCCTTTGCTACCACTATTTCCTTCGGGCCGAACACTCCGTTGAAGAACGGCGCATAAGCAGCCGAGAAGTCGATCACCTTCTCGCGGTCAGGGTTTTTGCCGAGGCTGGAAATAACCAAATGAACCTTCTTGGTTTGGAGATAAGGAATTCTGTTGGCGCTGGTGACCGGCACCAGTTCGACTGTCACCCCCATCGCCTTGCCGATCAGGTTTGCCATGTCGATGTCATAACCTTTGGGCGCCCTATCGGAGCCGACTGTGCCGAACGGCGGAAAATCCTGCGGCACAGCGACTTTCAGAACTTTCGACTTCATTATATCGTCGAGCGCATCAGCTAACGCGGCGAGCGGCGCACCCGCGAGGGCGGCCAGTACCAGAGCGGAAATCAGCATTCTACGGTTCATCGTTTGGCTCCTTTTTCGATTGGTAATAGTTTGGATTTATTCAGCGGGTCGTTGTCGGCCCATGGCAAGGGACGCAGGGCATCACGTAATTCGGTAAGCGGATCGATTTTGACCGGCGCGCGCAGACCCAATTCGACATGCTCGATGTGGTCGATCATCAGCCGCGCGGCGCCGTGCATGTCGCCAGCCTCAAGAGCGTTTACAATATCGACGTGTTCCTCGCAGGACTCGTCGGCCTTGTGGGTGGACTGGTACATCATCGAGATGAGAGAGGTGCGCACCGTGAGGTCGCGGAGGATATCGGCAAGCAGCCGACTGCCAAGCACCTCGGCCATGCAAACGTGGAAGTCGCCGAGCAGATATGTTCGGGCAGCGACGTCGCCGAGACGAATAGCCTCTTTTTCGCGCACAATATGCAGTTTGAGTGTGCGGATTTCATCCGCGCTAACCGAACTCACACTGTGCAGCAGGCCTATTTCTATAGCACGACGCGCCTGAAACGTTTCCCGCACCTCATCGATCGACTGCTCGATCACAAACCAGCCGCGCCCGGCGCTCGCCTGCACAATACCGCGCGCCTCAAGCCTGATGAGCGCCTCTCGCACAACCGTGCGTGACACTCCAAATATCTGGCACAGCTGAAGTTCTTGCAAACGCATGCCAGCCTTCATACGTCCGGACAACACGGCCTCGACCATGGCTCGGTCGATCTTGAAGGCAGGCTGGTTGTTGTTCGGCAAATCCATGAGCTGTGCTTATTAGAGCGCCTCGCGCCTAATTTGGATCATATCCCGTGTGCCTAAAATAGTTGGCGCATTCTTCCGACGCAAATTCGTCGAGGAGTTCGCCTATTTTGGTCCACAATCCCTCGACAGTTCGCTTCGCTGCTTTGCGCAAGAGCGCTTTGAGTTTTGCAAAGACCTGTTCGATCGGATTGAGGTCGG
>CAMDKB010000514.1 GCA_945901195.1 Rhizobium sp. Q54 | reverse complement strand
GGTATAACAACCGCCGACTTCTCGGCTCCATCGGATACATCACCCCCGCAGAAGCAGAGGAGGCGTTCTATGCAAACCTGAACACACTCGATATGGTCGCCTAGTCGTTGAACAAATCACCCTCCGGTAAACCCGGGGCGGTTCAGTTCCGGCTTCTGCGTGGCGATGCCCACGGGACAATTGTTGGTGTGGCAGGCGCGCATGCCGAGGCAGCCAATGGCCTGCAGCGCTGCATTGGAGAGCGCGACAGCATCGGCCCCCATTGCCAGGGCCTTGGCAAAATCTTCGACGCTACGCAGCCCGCCTGTGATGATGAGCGTAATATCCTTGCGCCCCGCGCGGTCGAGATGACGCCGCGCACGGGCAAGCGCAGGAATGGTCGGCACGGATATATTATCGCGAAACAGCAACGGCGCTGCGCCCGTGCCGCCTCCGCGTCCGTCAAGGATTATGTAATCGCAAGTCACTTCAAGCGCTGCGTCGATGTCCTTTTCGATATGTTGTGCGGAAAGCTTGTATCCAATGGGTATCCCGCCCGTGCGGGCGCGGACTTCGCTGGCAAATTCGCGCATTTGTGCGGGGTTGGTCCAGTCAGGAAAGCGAGCGGGCGAAATGGCGTCTTGGCCAGGCTTCAATCCGCGAACGGCGGCTATCTCCGGCGATACCTTATGCCCGGGCAGGTGGCCGCCGGTCCCGGTTTTTGCACCCTGTCCGCCCTTGAAGTGGAAGGCCTGCACACGCTCGATCTTGCCCCAGCCAAAACCGAAGCGCGCCGATGCAAGCTCGTAAAAATAACGGCTGTTGGCTTCCTGTTCGGCGGCAAGCATGCCGCCCTCGCCCGAACATATCCCTGTGCCGGAGAGCTCCGCACCGCGCGCCAGCGCCACTTTCGCCGATGCCGACAATGAGCCGAAGCTCATGTCGGAGACGAATAGCGGAATTCTCAGCCGCAGCGGCTTTTGTGCCTGGGGGCCGATCACGACGTCTGTGCCAACCGGCTCCTCGTCGAGCAGGGGCGGCTTGTGCAATTGCGCCGTCACAAACTGGATATCGTTCCATTCCGGCAGTTCGCCACGCGGCACGCCCATGGCGGCCACCGCCCCGTGATGACCGGTCCTGGTCAGGCCATTGCGCGCATAGGACTGGATGGAATGAACCAGCGGTTCAACGCTATCGGCGTGAGTTTCAGCATACAGTCCAAGATAATCATCGCGCCGGTAGGGCTGGGGATACTTTTTTTCCCAGGCGGCGATTTCTTCTTCGTCGACCATGACCTCGCCATCGTCGATCCACGCGGAAAATTTGTGCAGCACTTCCTTGTTGGCGTATTCGCTGACGCCGGTGTCGTAGCGATAATCCCAGTCGTGCACACCGCAGATGAGGTTGTGCCCGTCGATATGCCCATCCGACAACAGCGCGCCCCGATGCAGGCACCGGCCATAAAGGACGGAAACGTGATCGTCATAACGGATCACCACAAGATCGACATTGGCCGCAAGCGCATAGGCAGGCTTTCGGTCTGCAAGTTCGTTCCAGACAGCAATCGATATCTTGCGCATGGTCTTGTCCTGTATCTGATTTGATAGCACTCTAGCATGAGCGCGGCGCGATACGATCTGTTGGCGAAAATTTGAACGGAGCGTTTTTGCGACGGTCACTGCTTTGTGGCAAACAAGGCAGGTTCTTGAGACCCGGAGGCCTGTCGGTGGTGGCGTCGCAATATCTGATATACGCAGCGATCGGCTGGGCGCTGGCAGGCGCGTTGACCGCCGGTGCTTTCCTGTTGTGCGGGATCGACAGGATTGAGCCGTCGGCGCGCCGTGCATACGCGTTCAGGCCGTTGCTCATTCCAGGAATGATCCTTCTCTGGCCGCTCGTGTTGTTTCGCTGGGCCGCGCTCGAAAGAGGGAACTGACAATGCTCCCGTCCCATCGCGCCAAACATCGGCTGATCTGGCTGGCGCTCGCCCTTCTACTGCCGGTCATTTTGTTGACGGGCGCATGGGTGCGCCCCGCCGCTCTGGAAAAGCCGCCGCTGCGACTGGACGCAAAAATTCCGGATAAATCATGAGCGCGGGATATGTTCCGGTTATCTGGTTTCGCACCAAACTGATCTATGACGCAGTCCTGATTGCATGGGTGGCGATCTACATTCTCACCTTTGTTCGTCTGGTCCCGATGTTGCAGCCAGCCAGTGTGGACGTTGACGATGCGATCCGGCGCATGCACGCCTTCGGCAGCTGTTCATTTCTGATGCTCAGTTTCATTCTGTGCATCGGCCCGCTGGCCCGGCTGGACAAGCGCTGGTTGCCATTGCTTTACAACCGGCGTCATTTCGGCGTGATCACCTGTGCGGTGGCGCTCGCTCATGCATGGTATGTTCTGGGCTGGTATTTTGCCTACAGTAACATCGATCCCTATGTGGCGTTGCTGGCGAGCAATACGAGCTATTTTCAGTTGGCGGGATTTCCGTTCGAAATTTTCGGTCTGATGGCCTTGGCTATCTTGTGCAGTCTGGCCGCAACGAGCCATGACTTCTGGCTGGCCTTTTTGAAGCCCTCGCTTTGGAAGGGGCTGCATATGCTGATCTATGCTGCCTACGGGTTGATTGTCGCCCATATTGCATTTGGCGCGCTGCAAACCGGGAAATACCCCGCGCTGGCCATTTTGACAGCCTTCAGTGTGAGCGCAGTGACCGGCCTGCATCTGGCTGCCGCATGGACTACGCACACGCAGGTGCTGGAGGCGGAGACTGCAGTTGCGGAGATAGACTGGGTAGAGGCCGGCCATGTTGATGCGATTGCCGACAATCGCGGCAGAACGGTTCGCCTGCCCGATGGTCGAAACACCGCGATCTTCCGTCATGACAACAAGCTTTATGCGCTTGATAACGCTTGTGCTCATCAGGCAGGCCCGCTCGGTGAAGGCTGTGTCATAGACGGTATTCTGACCTGCCCCTGGCATGGCTACCTGTGCCATCCCGGATGATCACATAGACCCTCGTCGCTCTGCTTTTTTCATGGCAAGATCGATCCTGAGGGACATTCGAAGCGGGGTTCGGGCATGTTGATCCAACTTCACAGCCAAGCAACGACGACGCCGAAGGTGCGGGCG
>CAMDKB010000513.1 GCA_945901195.1 Rhizobium sp. Q54 | reverse complement strand
CAGAACCCCGCGATCTCCCGGCCGCAGCCGCACTTTCATAGCATCCGATATCATGCCATCTTGAATCACGGCACAAAACACCGCGATAGTGCAATTATGACTCACTCACTTCAGATAGTGGGTACTAGATCACGCAGAGCATCTCTGTCGCGAAAACCGGAAGCACTTTTTCGCGCGTTGCTCCAGGTGCGCGAGCGCACATCTTCCCGCAAAGCTCTGCCCTAATCTCCAATCATCGCCGGTGAGCAAGACGCCCCGGCCTACTGAAACAGGAGAGAGACCATGAACAGCTTCGCGAAAAAGACACTGACCGCCACCTTCGCTGCCCTCACACTGGGCATCACCCTCGCCGCCACATCTGCGCCTGCTGAAGCGCGCTGGGGCCGGAATGCAGCCTTCTTCGGTGGCGCTGCCGCCGGTCTGGTCGGCGCAGCAATTGTCGCCAACAACTACGCCCGCCCCGCCTATGCAGCCCCCGTCTACGGTGGCGACTGCTGGACCGAACGCCGCGCCGTCTACAACAACTGGGGCGATTTTGTCGGCTACCGTCCGCAGCGGGTATGCAACTAAAAGCCAGGGTCTAAAAAGAATACCCTCGCTAGCCAATCAAGCCCGCCTTTCGCATGAGGCCCGTCACGCAAGCCCTTCCGGTTCCCACTGGGAGGGCTTCGTCATTCCGGTACGGAAATATCCCGGCCCCGCGCTTGGCCCAGACCCATCTGCTTGGCGAGCCTTGAGCGCGCTTTGGCATAATTGGGCGCGACCATAGGATAATTGGCGTCGAGCCCCCATTTCTCGCGGTATTGGGCAGGACTCAAATCGTAGTGACTGCGCAGATGGCGCTTGAGCGACTTGAATTTCTTACCGTCTTCCAGGCAGATGATGTGATCGTCGAACACGGATTTTCTTGGGCTTACAGCTGGTTTGGGCGGCTCGTTCGCATGGGCCGGCTGCGGCGTTGCCAATCGCGTCAGCGCCAGATGAACGGATTGTATCAATGCGGGCAGTTCAGCAGGCGCAAGCGTGTTGTTGCTGACATATGCGGATACAATATTCGCAGTCAGTTCGGCGGTCTTGATTGCGTTGCCATCGGACATGACGTCTTCCTTTACGGGCGCTTCAGCCGCAGGGATATGCTTGTTTCTAATGCGTCTGCTGGGAAAGCGGAATTCGACTTACCGTCAGCAGACACGCACGATCCAAAAAGTCAAAGTAGCATTCGCCCGGAGATGAGAGCGAAATTCTTTCTTTACGATCGCTTGCATGATCATATGGCCTGACCAAACCCGCTGGACTTTCATCACTGTAGGGGAAAGGCTTGTGATTCGAACAGCCCGTTCATAGGTCTTTGGAGGAACCGCGGGAATCAGCGCTGCAACAACTTCTTTCGTGAGATCATTATGGCCGCCATCAAGAAGCCTGCCAAATCGAAAGCCAGGGCCGCAAAAAAAAGCGCGCCAGCCAAGCGTCGCCCGCGCGCCCCTGTCGCCGAGCCGCGCCCCACCCGGCGGGTTGTGCATGGCATCGAACTGGTGGACGAATATGCCTGGGTGCGGGCCGATAACTGGCAGGATGTTCTGCGCAATCCCGAGAACTTGCCAAAAGACATCCGCAAGCTGATCGACGCGGAGAACCAATATGTCGAGGCCCTGCTGGAGCCCACGAAAAAGCTTCAACGCAAGATCAGGAAGGAATTGCGCGGCCGGATCAAGGAAGACGATTCCGACGTACCCGTGCCGGACGGGCCATTCGCCTATTTTGAAAAATATCGCGAGGGCGGGGAACATTCGATCTTCTGCCGCAAACCCCGCGAAGGCGGGCGCACACAAGTGCTGCTGGATGGGGACAAACTCGCCAAAGGCAAGAAATTCTTTGATCCAGGCGACATCGTCTATTCACCCGACCATAAGTTGCTGGCCTGGTCATCGGATGAAAAGGGTTCAGAATATTTCACAGTCCGTGTGCGTGATATTGCAACCAGCAAGGATCTTCCCGATGAAGTGAACGATTCAGACGGGGATGCAATCTGGCGTTATGACTGCCGTGCTTTCTTTTACGCCGTTTTCGATGACACCCACCGGCCGTATCGAATTTACCGGCATGAACTGGGCACGAACAACGATGAAGACGTGCTCGTCTTTGAAGACGCTGATCCGCGTTATTTTCTCAACATCAGTGAAACACAATCGGGCCGTTTCGCTACGATTGACATGAACGATCACGATTCCACCGAAGTCTGGCTCCTGGATCTGACCAAGGCCCGCGCCGAACCGCGCCTCATGCAAGAGCGCCGCGACGCCATGCAATATGAAGTGCAGGATTGGGGCAAGAAGCTTTTCATCCTGACAAACACCAGCGGGGCTGCTGATTTCAAAATCATGGAAACGCCGATTGATGCGCCAGGCGAAGGCAATTGGAAAGACGTTGTTCCGCACAAGCAAGGCCGGCTGATCAATGCGATGACCGTCTTCAAGCGCCATATTGTGCGCACGGAACTTGAAGGCGGTCTGCCACGCATTGTCATAAGGGAAATAAAGTCTGGCAAAGAGCATGCAATCGAATTTGCTGAAGAAGCCTACGATCTGCAGATGGATTCTGTCGCCGAATATGACACCGATGTCATCCGCTTCGCCTATTCGAGCATGACGACGCCCTGGTCAGTTTATGATTACAACATGGTCACGCGCGAGCGCACCCTGCGCAAGCGTCAAAAGATACCGAGCGGCCACGATCCCAAGAAGTACAAATCGGAACGAATTTTTGCGCTATCGCGTGATGGCGTGAAAGTGCCCGTGTCTCTGATCTATGCGCGCACAACAAGGCTTGATGGCTCCGCGCCGTTGCTGCTGCAATCTTATGGCGCTTATGGCGAACCCTATGAAGCGCGCTTCAGTTCCAGCAGGTTCTCATTGCTGGACAGGGGTTTTGTGGTCGCGATTGCGCATGTGCGCGGAGGAACGGACTGCGGCTGGCAATGGTACGAGGATGGCAAGCTCGAAAAGAAAGTGAACACGTTTCATGATTTCATCGCCGCCGGCCGGCATCTGGCAGAGGAAAAATATACATCACAAGGGCAGATCATCGGCGTCGGACGCAGCGCAGGCGGATTGATGAT
>CAMDKB010000512.1 GCA_945901195.1 Rhizobium sp. Q54 | reverse complement strand
GTGTCCTGCACCCATGGCCGGAACAACGATTCCGCGTCAGACACTCAAGGTGGGAGCCGTATGCCGGAAATCGGCCCGTACGGTTCTGTGCGGGGGGCGGTCAGCAATGACCGTCCCTACCGCGATTGGACGCCGGGGCGACCGATAGCGCAAAGTCGGGCAAGTACGATATACTAGATATGTGCGATTCGGCCTGCTCCGAAGGGCAGGTGGCGAGGGGATGTGCCGCTGGCTGGATTATGTCATGTTGACGCCGCAAGAGAGCCGCATAAGAAGCTTCGACCGGTATGGACCTATTCGCGGCAATTCCGTGAAGAAATCCCGATGAAGAGATTGCCATGCTCACGAACCAGGATTCAATGCGCCAAAATCATCTCAACCGCTCTATAATGGCATTTACAGGTCATTTGTTCGCCGCGATAGCAGGTTTCGGCCTGCTGACCGCCATCAGTTCCAGCGCGGCCTTGGCGCAGGCGCAGGTGAAAGCCAAATACGGTGACTGGGAAATGCGTTGCGAGACGCCGGCCGGCGCCCAGCGAGAACAATGCGCCATCATTCAATCGGTCGCCGCCGAAGATAAGCCCAATATGAATCTCGTCGTGATCGCTTTCAAGGCGGCCGATGGAAAGTCACGTCTTTTGAGAGTGATAGCACCCCTAGGCGTGCTTCTGCCGGCCGGCTTGGGTCTGAATATCGACAATGCCGACAAGGGGCGCGCAGGCTTCGTACGTTGTCTTCCATCGGGCTGCGTGGCCGAAGTTGTCATGGACGACAAGCTGCTGGACGACCTCGGCGGTGGCACAAGCGCCACCTTCGTCGTGTTCGAAACGCCCGAACAGGGAATCGGAATTCCCCTGACCTTAAAAGGCTTTAAGGACGGATTTGGTAAGCTCCCGTGATCCCCGGTGCTGCCCCTGATGCACAAAACTGCTAGAGGGATCTCGATATCTTCCGGGCGGCAGTGTAAGAAATGCGTCAAATGCGTTGGAGAGTTGAAATGCGGCAGGCCGGCAAACGGGTTCAATCCACCAGGGCGATGGCGCTGACGGGACTACTGGCTATGGCGTTGACGGCGTGTTCAGCCACGCCCGGCCAGCAAAGCGCCGATCCCGGCGACACCCTCGGCAATCTCTTTGCATTCAACTCGATCAAGGCCCCGCCCTTGACCCAGGAGCAGCGCTCAAATGTCAGCGTGATCTGTCCGGTCGTCGATGTGCGGGATGGCGGTGCGGCGCATCGCGTTTACAGCGGCAGCGGCACTGACAATGCGAACGTACGCTATCAATATTCGATTGGTGAGACCGCCCGGGAATGCACCGTTGAGAACAATCAGATTGTGATCAAGGTCGGCGTGGAAGGCAAGGTTCTGCTGGGACCGGCGGGCGCAGCGTCTACGTTCAATGTCCCCGTGTTTATTGGCGTTATGCGCGATGAGGGACGGGCCATGCTGACGTCCAAAGTCTATAATATATCAGCTTCCATTCCTTCGGGCGCGACCCAGACCTCATTTTCGGTCGTTTCCGAGCCGTTGATCGTTCCGTTCACGCGGGAAAATGCAGCCGCGGACTATACGATCTATATCGGCTTCGAGGGCCAGCGCGAGAATCGCCCGCAAAAGGTCGCCCGCAGCCGACGTTAAACCGAAGCGATTGCGGGAAAAGTGGAATAAGCTTTTCCCTTCGCAATCTTTCAATATGGTTCGATTTGCATCCATTGTGGAATAAAACGTGTGGGCAATTGACTTCGCCCACAGCCCGGCTATTTCTGGCAGGGTCAGCTCAGCCCTCCGCGGGAGAGACCATTGCCAGCGCAGGTCTGCGCCGGACATGGCGCCGAAGGCGCAACCGCCCCGGAAACGCTCAGGCAAACGGACCGCGAGGGGGATGACACTCTGGAAAGCGAATGCCGCGCGACAGCGGCGTTCCACCGAAGGGCGTAACCACGCGCAGCAATGCTCGCCGGGAAATCTCTCAGGTCAACGGACAGAGGGGGCGCGAAATCCAAAGCGGCGCGGTGCGTCGCTGATTCGCGTCACCATTTGTCCGGAGTTTTCATGGCTGCTGATGCAGGTTCCAACGACGAAACACTGAACGCAACGCCGCTCCGTGCCCAGCATGTGGCGCTTGGCGCACGTATGGTGCCTTTCGCTGGCTACGATATGCCCGTGCAATATCGTGACGGCATCATCGCCGAACACAATTGGACCCGCCAGAATGCTGGTTTGTTCGATGTATCGCACATGGGGCAGGCCTGGCTTGCGGGTTTCGAGCATGAAACAATTGCGCAGGCGCTGGAAGCGTTTTGCGCAACCGATGTGATCGGCCTCGACAAGGGTCGTCAGAGATACGGCCAGTTCTTCACAACTGAAGGCGGAATCATCGACGATTTCATGGTGGCGCGGCCACGCGGGATCGCAGGGGATGGCAAGCTTTTCCTCATTGTCAACGCCGGCCGCAAGGCTGTCGATTATGCGCATATAGCGCGGCGACTCCCGCCCGGCGTGCATCTGGTAGTGATCGAGGATCGTGCGCTTTTGGCGCTGCAGGGGCCAAAGGCTGCCGAACTCATGGCGCGTTTGTGCGCCCCCGCGGTCGAACTGTCCTTTATGCATACCATAGATGCCGAAGTCGGCGGCGTCCCCTGCCACATCTCTCGTTCTGGTTACACCGGCGAAGATGGTTTCGAAATTTCCGTTTCGGCAGAGGAAGCCGTTGAACTCTGGAATATGCTGCTGGCCGACGAGAGAGTGAAACCCATCGGCCTCGGCGCGCGCGATTCGCTGCGCCTTGAAGCGGGTCTTTGCCTCTACGGTCACGATATCGATGAGACGACATCGCCTGTCGAAGCAGCGCTTAACTGGTCCATCGCCAAACGCCGCCGCACCGGTGGCGGGTTTCCCGGCTTTGAACGTGTCCAGCGTGAACTGGCTGAGGGGCCCTCGCGAAAGCGCGTCGGCCTTCTGCTCGACGGGCGACAGCCCGCGCGCGAAGGGGCGGAGGTCGCAACAAAAGACGGAACCATCGTCGGCAAGGTGACGTCAGGTGGCTTTTCGCCGACGCTGCAACGGCCCATCGCCATGGCTTATGTCGCGACATCCCAGGCCACAGAGGGCACGCAACTCGACATCATCGTGCGTGG
>CAMDKB010000511.1 GCA_945901195.1 Rhizobium sp. Q54 | reverse complement strand
TAATCGCTTTAAAGCCGGGCGCTTCTATTTGCAGTCCCCGCGTGCGAATCGCTTCTAGATGGGCGCCACGCGCGATGACCGACACTTCATGGCCCGCCCTCTCACAGGCGCTGGCCAGAATACCACCGATGACGCCTGCCCCGTAAACACAGATCTTCATTGATTTTCCTCGCGTTCGCGGTCTCGTTTGCCTGCACCGGTCTAACACCGTCACATAATGTCGCAAATCGTGAGTGAAGGCGATTCCCCGCGGCGGCCCTTTTACTTGCCACTTTTAGCGCCACCACTTAAACCGCAAGGAAATCCGCAAGCCGCCGGGACCCCTCTGCGGGGAAATTCGCGCAAACGGACCATCGATGTCGACCATAGTTACACATTCAATCCAGTCCATCGCGGGCTCAGGAATTCTCAAGGGCAAGCGCGGGCTTGTCATGGGTGTCGCCAACAACCGCTCCATCGCCTGGGGCATTGCCAAGGCGTGCCACGACGCCGGTGCTGAACTTGCCTTCACCTGGCAAGGGGAGGCGCTGGAAAAACGCGTGCGGCCGCTCGCCGAGCAGATCGGCGCGTTTGCAGCGGGCCATTGCGATGTAACCGATGGGGCGACCATAGACGCCCTCTTCGAAAATATTGGAAAGCACTGGGGCAAACTGGATTTTGTCGTTCATTGCATCGCGTTCGCGGACAAGGATGAACTCACGGGCCGCTATGTCGACACCAGCGAAGCGAACTTCACCAGATCGCTGCTTATTTCCTGCTATTCTTTCACCGCGATTGCCCAGCGCGCCGAAAAGCTGATGACAGATGGCGGTTCGCTTCTGACACTCACCTATTATGGCGCTGAAAAATGGATGCCCCATTATAATGTCATGGGCGTCGCCAAGGCCGCTCTCGAAGCAAGCGTCCGTTATATGGCGGCCGATCTCGGCGAGAAGAACATCCGCGTCAACGCAATCTCCGCCGGCCCCATCAAGACGTTGGCAGCCTCTGGCATCGGCGACTTCCGCTACATCCTGAAATGGAACGAACTGAATTCGCCCCTGCGCCGCACTGTGACGATCGAAGAGGTCGGCGAAACCGGCGCCTTCCTGTGCTCGCCCATGTCGCGCGGGATTACCGGGGAAGTGCTCCATGTCGATGCCGGCTACCATGTCGTCGGCATGAAGCATCCCGACGCGCCCGACATTTCTGTCGCGGGCAAGGACTGATCAGCAGCACGCCCATGCTCTCTCACCGCCTCATATTCATTCGCCATGGTGAGACAGACTGGAATGCTGAGGCGCGTCTGCAGGGCCAGCTTGATATTCCGCTTAACGCGCGGGGCCTGGCGCAGGCCAGCGAAGCGGGAAAGCGCGCGCTGAAAATACTTGGTCCCGATGGAGTTCGCGATTCGGCGCTGCGTTACGTGGCTTCACCGCTCGACCGGACAAGGCACACCATGCGTCTGGCGCGCTCGGCTATGGGTCTTGATCCCGAGAGTTTCGAGACCGATCCCCGCCTGATGGAACTGACTTTCGGGGAATGGGAGGGATTGACCTGGCCCGAAGTTCAGGCCCGTTCGCCGCACTCGGCCAATTGGCGCGAGGGCGACAAATGGAACTTCGTGCCGCCCGGCGGCGAAAGTTACGCCATGCTCGAAGAACGTCTGAGACCCTGGCTTGAAACGCTCTCCAGCGATTCGCTGGTGGTCTCGCATGGCGGAGTCGCGCGTGTGTTGATGGCGATGATCGCGGGCCTGCCGCCCGAGCGGGCCGCGCTGTCAGATATCTGGCAGGGACGCGTGTTGGTTTTTCAGGAAAATCGTTTCAACTGGATTTGAGCAACGCCTGCAGCAGTGCGACTTTTGAGTCCCGGCCAAAAGTTTTTTTCTCTCCCTGTGCAAACTGAACGCATCTGTCCAATCCATTCATATTGGGTTCAGTGATTGAAACTGAGTATGGCCTCTTGCGAGCTGCCAAACGTGGTGGCGCGCGGTAGGGGCAGGGAGTGAAGTAGGCGAGGGCTGGTCAAGACAAGTACGAAAATGAAGTTCTGGCGAACAGCGAGAACAGATTGAACGTGCGGAAGAAAGTCCTCAACTGCGGCGCGATCTGGTCAAGGGAAGTTCGAAGCCATGAACAAGATTAGCGTTGAGGCGCAGCCGGAACAACCTCCGGGAGCCACTCCTGCCCAAATGCCCGTTCTGATGAATGACGACGCAAATGCTCGCGCGCCAGGTTCTTTTCTGAAGGGCGCGGTGCGGCCAGAACTCGTCAGGGACGAATTGCTTTCAGAAATTTTTGACGCAACGGTCGCCGCGTCGCCACAACACATATGCCTTGTGGAAGGCACACGGCGCCTCACCTATTCAGACGTTGACGCGCTTGCCGCAACCATTGCGCGCGGGCTGGTGCGTATGGGCGTTGGCCCGGGTGCGGTCGTCGGGCTCTGGATGGCTCGCGGAGCAGATCTGCTGATAGGCCAGATTGCCATCGCCAAGACGGGCGCTGCATGGCTGCCGTTTGATGCTGACGTTCCCGTTGATCGTGTTGGTGTTTGCCTCGCGGATGCGGAAGCCAAAGCCCTGCTCGTCGGCGATGTACATTTTGCCCGCGCGCATGGTGCTGTATCTTGTCCCGTCATGCGTGCGGTCGATCTGGTCGATGCTGCTGACACCACCATCGTCGACGCACGCGCTGCCGGCTGCACGCCCGCCCATCCCGCCTATATGATCTTCACATCCGGTTCGACGGGTACGCCCAAGGGAATCGTAGTCGCGCAGAGCAACATTTGCCACTTCCTGCGTTCAGTGAACGAGATTTATGGCATCCATGGCAAGGATGTGATCTTTCAGGGCGCATCGGTCGCTTTTGACCTGTCGATGGAAGAAATCTGGGTGCCCTATCTGGTGGGCGCTTCGCTCTTTGTTGCAACGCCCGAAATCATGGGCGAAGCCGAAAAGCTTCCTGAAGTCATGGAAGCTGCTGGCGTGAGCGTGCTTGATACGGTGCCGACATTGCTGGCGATGATGCCGCGCGATGTGACAACCTTGCGCATCATCATCCTGGGCGGCGAAGCCTGCCCTCCGACGATTGCCGAACGCTGGTGCCGGGACGGCCGCAAGATTTACAACAGCTACGGCCCGACCGAAGCCACTGTTGTGGC
>CAMDKB010000510.1 GCA_945901195.1 Rhizobium sp. Q54 | reverse complement strand
ATGACGGCACGGAAAAGCCCTCTATCTGGCGCTGGTCTGAAATGACGCCGCTGGTCAACGAAGCGCTGGCCCTGCGATCCACAAAGGTAGCCGAACGCCGCGTGCTCTCGCTGGTGTCGCCGCATTCGCCGGTTGTTGGCGAAATGGCAGGCACCACGCTCAATCTGAATGCAGGCCTGCAGATCCTCAAACCTGGCGAAACTGCGCGACCACACAGGCATAGCATGAACGCGCTGCGCTTTGTGTTGTCCGGCGAAGGCGCTTTCACGATTGTTGATGGCAAGGAATGCCCCATGGCTGAGGGCGATCTTGTGACAACGCCGGGATGGTGCTGGCACGAGCATGCCCATCGTGGCAAGGAACCGATCATCTGGCTTGATGTGCTCGATGCATCTCTGCATCGTTATCTGGGCACGGATCGTTTCCAGCCGGGGCCCTCAAACGATATTCCATCATTGCCCGCTGATGATGCTTTCACCAGCGCATCGCTGGTGCCGGAGATGGGGGCATGGAACCATAATTATTCGCCGGTGTTCAGGTATTCTGCGACCGACGCCAAAAAGGCTGTTGCTGCTGCGCCACTCTCTCGCGATGGCAGCCGCCGCATCCGTTATGCAAATCCTTTGAACGGCAGCGCGCTGATGTTCTCGCTGGATTGTTACATGCTGGAAATCGATGCCGGCGTTGAAACAATCGCATTTCGAACCAGCGCAAATTCCGTCGCGACCATTGTGGAGGGTTACGGGCGCAGCCACATAGGCTCGAGTCGTTTCGACTGGGTGGCGCGCGACGTATTCTCGCTGCCGCGCAACAACTGGGTCACGCACCGTGCAGAAGGTGGCAAGGCGCGCATCTTCATCGCATCAGATCGCGATGTGCTGCGCCGACTGGATTTGCTGTCGGAGGAATATGCGGCTTGAACAAGGCGCTTATAATCCACAAACCCGTGCGATGAGTTTATCCGGTGCGGCGGGCAGTTCATCGCCACGCCAGGCCACATGTCCATCGGGCCGCACAAGCACCAGTTTGCGTTCATAGAGTTTTGCGATAGCAGCGTCTTCAATTGATTGGGTCTGCAGCGGCATTTTGGCCTGCGCCGCAGCGCTTTCAAGCGCATCTGTTGCGGGCGCATCCGCTCCAAGGCGCAACAGCACAAACTCCCTGCCAAACAGATCGAGTATCGAGCGCCCGTCCACCAGCCAGGCATGAGGCGCGCGAGATCCGGGCCGGGCCGTCGCGATATAATTTTCAGGATCGTCCGAAAGGGCTGGCGTTCCGTCGCTTACGCAGACGGGTGAACTCTCGTAGCGATAGCCCAGCTGCAGGCCTGCCGTGCGGAACATGCGCGACACTTCATGTGTCATCTTTGGACCGACGTCGCGGCGCATCTGCGCTCCTTCGGGCGTGTCGTCTTCTATGGCCGAAACGCCTTCGCCGAATTCCACATGGCTCTCATAAAATTGCGTCGCCATGTAAACATTGCGCAAGCCGACCGGACGGCGCTCGGTTTCATAACTCTGCAAAAGCGATTTGCCGCCCCAACCCTGAATCGCAGCAGCCAGCTTCCAGCCAAGATCGACAGCATCTCCGATGCCGGTGTTCATGCCAAGCGCGCCCGTCGGGGACAATTGATGAACGGCATCGCCCAGCATGAAGACCGGGCCATCTACATATCTGTCAGCGACGACCCCGCGGCGTGTCCAGATGCTGGCTCCCACCCATTCAACGTCGATATCACGGCCCAGTGCACGGCGCAGCAAGCCCTGCTTGTCTATATCTTCAGCCTGCAAGTTCCCCGGCGAATCCAGCGCCATAAGCCGCCATAAGCCCTCGACGGGGTCGATGACGCGAATATTGGCCCACATGCCGTCACGATCAACCGCGAGAAAGAACGTCCCTTCAGCAATGTCCATCTGCTTGCAGAGATCGGGCGTGCGAAAGAATAGATGAAGCGGACGGCTAATCACCTCATCGCCACTCAGTCCAATCCCAAGCTTGCGGCGAACCGGTGACATGGCGCCATCACACGCGGCGAGATAACGCGCCCGGACGGTTTCCTTTTCTCCCGTTTTCACATTCACAAGTTGCGCCGTCACACCATCGCTGCCGACCTCGAATGAATCCATGCGGCAATGATGGCGAACATCGACGCAGGGAAATGAACGCGCCAGATCAAGCAATATGGGGTCAAACCATTTTTGCGAACAGATGGTGAGATTGGCGGGGGAATTGGGCCCTGGCTTCGTCTCGCCTTTCGCCGGGCGCGGCATGCGTCCCAGTTCATAGCCGCTCATGTTCGTGACAAAAACAATGTCCATCGAATAATCGGAAGGAAACGGACAATCATGCACCGCCTGCGCAATGCCCCAGCGGCGACAGAATTCCATGGTTCGGACATTGACCTCGTTCATCTTCGGCGTCGTAATGACGCCGTCGGTTTGTTCGATTAGCCGACAGGGAATGCCGCGCCAGCCAAGATCAGCCGCAAGCGCGAGACCCACTGGACCGCCCCCCACGATGAGGACGGGGATTTGCGTTTCGTCGCCAAAATTTTCCGGCATTGCTTCCGCCATTTCTGCTAATGTTGGAATGACTTTGCCGCAGCGCTGGCAGTCAATCAAGCGCCGCACTACATTGGTGGGAGAGATTGATGGGTGTGTTGATCAACGGACGCTGGAGCGAAGAGCGCCTCCCCCAGGAAACCGGAAAGGCAGGCGAATTCCTGCGCGCCGAAAGCGTGTTCCGCAAATTCATCACTGCGGACGGATCTTCTGGCTACAAGGCCGAAGCGGGGCGCTACCACCTTTATGTCACGATGGGTTGCCCCTGGGCTCACCGCACGCTGCTATACAGAGCCGTCAAGCAATTGGAACACGCTATCAGCGTCGATTATCTCTTGCCGGATGTGCGCACGGAAGGCTGGACTTTCGGTAAACATCCCGTGTTCCCGCAATGCGGCGAGGACAGCCACCATCCCGGGTTTCGATACCTGCATCAGGTCTATACAGCCTGCGAGCCAAACTACACTGGCAAGGTAACGGTGCCGACCCTTTGGGACAAGCAGACCCAACGCATCGTCAACAACGAATCTTCCGAAATCATCCGCATGCTGAACAGCGAATTCCAGGGCATTGCAAAGAATGATGTCGATCTCTATCC
>CAMDKB010000509.1 GCA_945901195.1 Rhizobium sp. Q54 | reverse complement strand
CAGCGTGACCATGGCGGCGGGCACGTCCGCGCCTGCGGCCTGTTCCAGAAGACCGCGCGCTTTGGTCGATTCCTTTGCGCCGCCAAAGCCTGAAATATAAAGCTGGGCGAGGCTCTGCATGGCGCTGGTGTCATTGGCAGCGGCTGCCTGCGAATACCACTGCCGGGCAAGGCGGAGGTTTTGGGCAATGCCAAAACCCCGCTCGAAAATAAGGCCCAACTGCCGCATGGCCTGCGCGTCGCCCTTTCCGGCGGCCTTTTCGAACCACTGGCGGGCTTGAACATAGTCACGCCGCCGCCCGGTTCCGTTGTAATACATCCAGCCGAGCTGGCGCATCGCAATGGCGCTGTCCTTGGCGGCAGCTTTCTCATACCAGTCATGGGCAAGGGTATAATTCACCTTCGTGCCATCGCCCTGCTGATAGGCCAGAGCAAGATTGAACATGGCGTCCATCGAGCCAAGTTCGGCGGCAGTCTTGAACCATTCGGTGCCCAATGCGAGATTTTTGGGAACGCCGAGGCCGCGATTGTGCAGGTTGCCGACCCACAGGGCGGAAAATGCTGCGCCCTTTTCAGCCGCTTTTTCAAATATGGTCCGGGCTTCGCCATAGCGGCCAGAATCAACATGGGCGACGCCAAGCTGATTGGCGTAGCGCAATTCGCCGGGATTATCGTGGACCGCCGCTTCGCAGGCCGGTATCGCCTTTTCCGAATTCAGGTTTGCGGGCGGCTTGACGTTTGCCGGACGCAGGGGATCGCTCTCGCGGGCCGCCAGCCGGTCGCAGGCTTCGCCGGACGTTTCCGGGCGGTCGAGCCGCGCCAGCTGTTCGCGGGCCAGTTCATCGTCCTGCTCGGCGCCGCGCTTCAGCCATTTGCGGGCTTCTTCACGATCCGTCTTGCCGAAAAAACCTTCTTCCAGCCATTGCGCCAGCAGACGGATCGCCACGAAATTGTCGTGACGAGCCGCAGCTTCCAGCTGGGTGCGTGCCATGGCGAGGTCTTTGGGCACGCCCTCGCCATAGGCATAGAGCAAGGCCAGCCCGAGATGGCCATTGGCGTTGTTGAGTTTGGCCGCGCGTTCGTACCACTCGCGCGCCAGCTTGTGGTCGCGCGGAAAGCCGCCATCGCCCTCCCGGTACATGGCGCCGATATGAGCCGTGGCGCCGGCATCGCCCGCTGCGGCGGCGCGGTCAAACTGGATGCGGGCTTCTTCAAAATCGCGCGGGCCGGCTATGCCATACTGATAATAGAACCCAAGCGTTGTGAAAGCCGTCGCCTCGTCGCGTTCGGCAGTCTTGATGAGGATTTCGCGCGCCTTGGCAGCATCCTTTTCGCCGCCCCATCCTTCCAGATAGGCAGCGGCCACCTGCACCAGCGTGGCGGGTTCGTTCATGCCGTAGGCGCGCGTGTACCAGACCTTTGCCTGTGCCTGATCGCGCTCGCCGCCGAGGCCGCGCCCGAGCATGTAGGCCATGTTCGTCATGGACATGGGAACGCCCAGCCGCGCCGCCTTTTCGCTCCACAGGCGGCCCGCAACATAGTCGCGATTGACGCCGCCCCAGCCGCGGAAATGCAGGAAGCCCATATCCGCCATGGAATATGCTGCGCCGCGTTCGGCAGCATCGCGATAGATGCGAACGGCGTCCTCTTCCCGCTTTGCCGCCAGATAGGCGCGGCCCAATTGGTTGGCATAACGCAGGGTTTGCGGCGCGGCGGCGACGGCGGCTTCGCAGGCAGGGATAGCGCGTTCATGATCCACGTTGCGGATGATCGGCAGATCCTTGCGGCGGAGCGGATCCTGCTGGGCATTAGCAAGGCGGTCGCATATTTCGCCGGGCGTATCGGCCGGTTTCTGAACGGCAGCGCCGGAATTGAGGGCTGGCGCATTGGGCGCTGGTGCGCCCGGAGCCGGTGCGTTCTGACGCGGCGGCGCGCCTTCGCGTGTTTGCGACAGGCTGCGCGCCTGTCCGGCAACGCCGGGAACGAGGGCCGCCTGCTGAATGGGTGCCGTACCGGGATCGCCAGCCAGATAGATAGGCTGCACGAGGGACGAGCTTTCCCATGGCAATTGCTTTCGCTCGGTCGCACGGATGACGTCGTAGCGGACTTTCATCATCACGCGGCCAAGATCGAGGCCGGGCTCTTCGATGTTGCGCAGAAGCGCTTCGGTAAACGGGCTGTTGCGGCCCGTGCCATCAGAGGCAACATTGCCCGGATCGGTTGCAAAAATTATGACTGTGCCTTCGGCGCTTTTCACCTCCGCCAGTCCGCCGAAGGCGCTTTCGCCGGCGCGCATGGGAGCACCGGTCGAGCGGGCAATATTGCGGGCATAGGGATTGTCGCGGCAGGCGTCGAGGATGATGATGTTGATACGCCCCTCGCCGCGCATCTGCAGCATGATGGTTTCGAGTTCGACTGCTTCGAGTTTTACATCTTCTGCCGATTTGATCTGGGCGTCGATGGGCAGAATGTAGTTCGCGCCATTCACCTGCATGCCGTGGCCGGCGTAAAACAACAGGGCGACCGAGGCCGATTGCAGCTTGTCGCGAAACTCGCGGGTGCGCCGCTCGATACTGCGCTTGTCCAGATCCTTGGCCTCGATCACCTCGAAGCCAAGCTTGCGCAGGACATTGCTGACATCACTGGCGTCATTGGCGGGATTGGTGAGCGTCTTTTCGGACTGATAGGCGCTGTTGCCGATGACCAGCGCAACGCGGTCTGCGGCCCGGGCTTCGCCCGCAACCCATCCGGCCGCAACAAACGCAGCCAGAAGCAACCATTGCATCACAGGTCTAAGCATCAATAGCGTTGATCCAAACGATTGATCGTGCCGGACGAATTCTGCCGTATCGCCTGCACCTTGCAGGACTCACCTAGCCATTTAAAACCGTGAAGCAAGTATAGCTTCTTCGGTTGGGCTATCAATCACGATCTGGCGCGTCATGTTTGCATGACGGAAATTGTTCAATCCGAGCCGATGCTCGAGTTCCACGACACGCGCCAAAAGTGCGGCAATTTGCGCCGCCTGCGCCTAAACCAGCGCGATCAGCTCTTCCCGGGACGGAACGTCTGGCGATCCAGCGACCATCCGATGCTTGAATCGGAAACCGGTTCATAGGTCCAGGAAAATCGGATAAAAATCACGGTGGCAGGAAGGAACCTGGGC
>CAMDKB010000508.1 GCA_945901195.1 Rhizobium sp. Q54 | reverse complement strand
CAACATCACCGTGACGAATTTCCGGTCGAGCCAGTCTTTTTGTGCGCTTTTGAGCGAGAACCAGTCGCCGCTCGCCCTGCCGTGCACTTCGCCGCGCTCTATTGCAAGACTGATTTCCGAAGTGCCGCCGCGATAACCCGCGATGACCTTGAATTTCGTTCCCAGTGTATCGTTGGCAAGATACGCGTAGGCGCTGGTTGCATCAGGCCCGCTGGCGCCCATCACCAATTCGTGCTGCTGCGCCTGTTCATATGTCGTTGCCGGAGCGTCGGTGCGCACCATCACGATCGGGGTTCCGCGGGAAGCAACTGATCCGAGCCACCCGAAGCGGCGGGGATCGAACTGCACTCCGGGCAATTTCAGCAATGGCGCGAGTGTCATCAGATCGGCATAAAGGGCGATCACGGAGCCGTCGCGCGGAGACGTGTTGTAGACATAGTTGGCGGCAACCACGGTTCCGGCGCCCGGCATGTTCCGCACCACGATGTTGGGATGGCCTGGAACGTATTTGCCGATATGGCGGGCAAGAATACGGGCAGACTGGTCATAGCCGCCGCCGGGTGCGTAGCCGACAACAATGGCCAGGCCCTGGGCACGCCAGAATCGGGCGGGATTTTCAGCAGTTTGCGCGCTCGCGCCACATGCTGCGCCAGCAAGCGCGGCCAAAGACAAAAGCGTAAGTGCTGTCCGTACGCCGCGAAACCCCATCGTGTTCCTCCCGGCGCGCGTTTCACTTTTGCCGCCGCTGTGAATAATTTATGCCCGCTGGCAAAGCGGAATGCAATTGCCCCGATAGGCTGCTTCGCATTCGCCAGATAATGTGCCAACGATGCAATAAACTTAAGAATATGCGTGGCCCCCGCAGGCCACAATGAAAGCCAACAAATATGTCCACCATGCCCCTTGATCCCATCTTGCGCCGCATTGCGGACTTTGTGAAGGCGAAGCGCGCGCAAACCCTGAGCACGGGCCAGATCGAGGCGCTCACGATCAGGCTGATTGACTCTATGGCCTGTGCGGCGATGGCCCGTTCAGAGCCTGACAGCCAGGCGCTCATGGCCTCCTTTGCATCGCCTTCGGGCACACATACCGCCAGCCTGATCGGCGGCGGCTTTTCAAGCGTCGATGATGCCGCCTTCTGCAATTCATTTCTCATCCGCAAGGCCGACTGGAACGATACGTACATTGGCCGCAATGGCGGCCACCCTTCCGATTTTATCGGGGGGGTGCTGGCTGCAGGCGAGCATGCTGGAAAAAGCGGGTTGGATATTCTGCGCGCAACCGATATCGGCACGCATGTGATGCTGGACTTTTGCGATGCGGCCAATTCCCTGTCGCGCGGCTGGGACCCTGCAACCTATGTGGGTCTGGCAGCAACCGTTGCGATCGGCTGCGTGCTCGATCTTGATGAAGTCGATATTGCAAACGCGCTCGCAATGACAGCGGTTTCTCGAAACATGCTGCTCGCCCGCACGGGTCGGGTCACGACCTGGAAGAACCTAGCCTCCGCAAGCGCCGTACGCGATTGCCTGTTTCATGTGAGGATGGCGCAGCGGGGACTCAGCGGGCCTGACCCGGCCTTCGCCGGAGAATTCGGCTTTGAGAAAAATATATCCGGACCACTTGAGCTGGAACTCGATCCAGCCCGCGATCGCAGCGGCGACAGTCATCTAAAGTTCTATCCGGCGATTTATCATGCTCAGGGACCGCTTGAATCCTGCATTGCCTTGCATGGCGAAATAAGCGGCGCGAATATCGAAGATGTCAGCGTGGAAATTTACGACTTTGCGATCCGTTACACTGCCGACAACCCTGCGAAATGGACGCCGCACAATATAGAAACGGCCGATCACTCCCTGCCCTTCCTTGTGGCGCATGCGTTGCTGCGCGGTGAATATGGTCCCGGCAGCCTCCATGATACGCTGCATGATGAGCAGGTGCGTGCACTGGCACAACGAATTCAGGTGACGGCAGATGCTGAGTTTTCTGCCCGCTGGCCGGATGCGACACCTTCAAGAGTGCGTGTGAAGGCCGGCGGACGTACACATCTCCGGGTAATAGAACATATCATCGGGCATCCCATGCGGCCGCTCGACTATGATGCAGTGCGCGCGAAATTTATGACCTGCGCTACGCCGCTCGCCGGTGTAACGGGTGCAAAAGACTGGTGCGCCGCGCTTGAAACCTTTGCAAATAGCCCAGCTATTTCCGGGCTGTTGTCGCCTCCCTGAAGGTTTTATGCACCTGGGATTATTGAACGAGCTTGGCCGCCTTCACGACCTTGTCCCATTTGTCGACTTCCGCGAGCCAGAACTTCCCGGCCTCAGCGGGCCCGACAAAACTAACGTCCATCCCCTGCTGTTCAGTATTGCGTTTGAACTCGGGCTGGTCAGACAAAGACTTCAAGGGCCTGCCGAGGGCTTCCTTCACGTCAGCGGGGGTATTGATTGGCACGAGAATGCCAAACCATGAACTTACTTCGGCATCTTTCACGCCCAGTTCATCAAGCGTTGGCACATCAGGCAATGAACGATGGCGGGTCGTGGCCGCAATGGCAAAGGCCCGCAGTTTCTTCTCGTTGATATTAGGGAGCGCTGCTGACAGATTGTCGAACATCATCTCGATTTCACCACTCACCAATGCGCGCATGCAATCGGCCCAGCCCTTGTAGCTTACATGTGTGAAGTCGGTGCCTGTCTGCAGCTTGAACAATTCGGCTGACAAATGCAGCGTCGTGCCGATGCCATTGGAGCCGACATTGATGGATCCAGGCGCGGCTTTTGCTGCTGCGATCAATTCAGCAACGCTGTTCACCTTCAGCTTCGGGCCAGCAACAAGGATGTTGGGGACGGTGACCATGATCGCCACAGCCGTGAGATCAGCGCCGGGCCGATAGCTGGGTTGTTTCTGCAACGAGGCGGTGATCGTCGAGAAAGCGCCACCCAACAAGAGTGTGTATCCGTCGGCAGTTGATTTGGCGACATATTCAGTGCCGATATATCCACCTGCTCCGCCGCGATTTTCGACGACCACTGTCTGTTTGAGAGCATCTTGCATGACGGGCTGAATCTGGCGCGCCAGTATGTCCGTGCTGCCTGCGGGGGGCGCAGGCACGACAATCTTGATCTGCTTGTTGGGAAATTGCGCAAATGCCGGACCGGCTGGCAAAGTT
>CAMDKB010000507.1 GCA_945901195.1 Rhizobium sp. Q54 | reverse complement strand
AGGGATGAAATGTTCTTCAAGGGCGATCTTGCCAAATTTCTCAGCCATGGTTTCCTCCGGTGGCGTGCCAATTTGAGCCCCGTTTAAACGGCGGCAGGTAGCGATGCAATCGGCGGGTGAAAGAATGCGGCGAAATCAGCTTTTTGCTGTCAAAGCCAAAGCCAGATCGAGCAAAGGTCCACCATTTAACCCATCAATGAGATTGAAATGATGCGCGTCCTTCACATGCAAGGGTGCAGAAGCTCCCCATTTGGCGGCAATTTCCGCAGACTGGCGCTTGAATTCATCACTTTCCAGCCCGCCCAGCGATACACCTATCCGCGTGCCCGGCCGGGGCATGCGAGATAAAGGCGACAAAGCCTGCACCAATTGCGTGTCGTTCAGGCCAAGTACGGGCCCCATCGGAATGGGCGCCAGCGCACCAACATCGAAAATCCCCGACAGCAACAACGCAGAACGCAGCGGGGGCGCTTGCGGGTCACTTGCCATCATCGCCGCCAGATGGCCGCCTGCCGAATGGCCGCAGACATGCATTTCGCCCGCGTCGATCGATAAAGTGTCCTGCTCCCTGACGAGAAAATTCAACGCGTCGCGCACATGATCCACAATGCGAACCAGCGGCGTCTCAGGCGCGAGTGGATAGTCAATGTTAGCAACAGCAAATCCGTTTCGCAGCATGCCCTCACAGACCTGCGCATGCTGATCCTTGCTCGCGGCCTGCCAATAGCCGCCATGCAGGAAGACAAACACGGGCGGGCGCACTGCGCCTTCGGGTCTGTAGAGATCGAGCGTGCAATCGCGGTGGCTCGCATAGGCGATGTCGAGCCCGCGATGACCTGCGCGCGCCCTGGCGCCGTCGATGGTCCATTGGCGGAATACGGCCAGCATATCCGGCACCTGATTGCGTGGCGACATCTGACGCGCGAGTTCCAAAACGGAATAGCCGCGAAAAACCGGCGTCGCAGGCGGGGCGGACAAGAGAACCCGCGTTTGCGCGCTCACGTGCACACCCGGCCCCTGCCCGTGTCGCACTTCGAGCGCCGCGCGAAACCCGGCAAATACTTCACGCCAGGCGCGATCAACCTCGCGGCGGCCGGGATGTAAAGCTTCCGGCGTTGCACATTCCCATTTCATGGCCGTGAGGTGATGTGGCCCCGCGCCTGCTGCGATGAAATTGCGCAGGCAGTCATTCAACGCATCGCCAAGCGCATGGACAGGATCCGCGTGCGCCGCTTCCCCAGTGACTTCAAGTGATTTCATTTCAGACACCAAGCCAGCCATGCACCTTTTCCCAATCGCGCTCAAGATCGGCATTCGTGCCGCGCCATACCGTAGCGCCCTTTTCGATCACCACATGACGATCGGCGAGGCGGCGCAGCACATTGATATTCTTGTCGACGATGAGGATCGATAGTCCCTCTTTCCGCAGCGTCTCCAGACAATGCCAGATTTCCGCGCGAATGAGAGGCGCAAGCCCTTCGGTCGCTTCATCGAGTATAAGCAAACGCGGATTGGTCATCAGGGCGCGGCCAATGGCCAGCATCTGTTGCTCACCGCCCGAAAGCGTGTTCGCCCATTGATTGGGCCGCTCTTCCAGACGCGGAAACAAGCTGCAGACGCGCTTTTCTGTCCAGCGATTGGCGCGGGCGGTGCGGTTGGCTGCTGTCGCCACGAGATTTTCGTGCACGGTGAGGGTGGGAAATATCTGGCGTCCTTCGGGTACGAGGCCGATGCCAAGTCGCGCAATGCGCTCGGGCGGACGCCCCAAAATCGGCGCGCCCACAAACGAAACGGCGCCGCCATTTGCACTGAGAAGGCCCATGATGCAGCGAATGGTCGTGGTCTTGCCCATGCCATTTCGGCCAAGCAAGGTCACGCATTCGCCCTCGGCTACATCGAGATTGATATCGAAAAGCACCCGGCTGGCGCCATAGGCGGCCTGCAGGCTCTGCACGCTGAGCATCATGCGTCGCCCTCGCCCAGATAAGCGTTGCGCACATCTGCGTTGGCCTGAATTTCTGCGGGCGTACCAGTCGCGATCAACTGGCCGTAGACAAGGACCGAGATACGATCAGCCAGCGCAAACACCGCTTCCATATCGTGTTCAACAAGCAACATGGTAATGCGGGTTTTGAGCGTTTTGAGGATCGAGGTCATTTCCTGCGATTCAGCCGCACCGAGCCCCGCCATGGGCTCATCAAGCAGAAGCAATTTGGGTTCAGTCGCCAGGGCGACAGCCAGTTCCAGTTGCTTGTGTTCGCCATGCGACAGCGCCGCAACGGGAATATGCGCGCGTTGCGCAAGCCCTGCATCACGCAGGATCGCCATGGCCGGATCAAGCAGCGCGCGTTCCCTCCGCGCATCACCAAAAAAGTAAAACGAATGGCCTTGCCGCGCCTGAATGGCGAGGGCAACGTTGGCGAGCGTTGTCTCCTCACGCAACAATTCGGTGATCTGAAAGGTGCGCGCGAGACCATTGGCAACGCGCTGCGGCGTTGTCATGGCATTGATCACTGCGCCATTCATTCGGATAGTGCCGTGATCGGGTTGAGTTTCACCGATCAACTGGCTGATCAGCGTTGTCTTGCCTGCGCCATTGGGGCCTATCAGTGCGTGTATTTCGCCAGCGCGCACATCAAGCGACAGATTATCGGTCGCGCGTACGCCGCCAAAATGTTTGGCGAGATTTTCGACACTGAGCAGAACATCACTCACGGCGCCATCCCGCCACCTTGCTGATCAATCCGCCAATGCCGCCGCGCCAGAACAATATGACCAGCACGAGGAAGGGTCCAAGGATCACCTGCCAATGTTCGGTATAGGCTGTAAGAGCGCTTTCAAGGATCAGCAACACGGCTGTGCCGATCGCCGGCCCCAGGAGCGTGCCGACGCCGCCGAGGATCACCATGATCATGAGCTCGCCGGACTGCACCCAGTGCAGCATGTCCGGGCTGACGAATTTGGCGTAATTTGTCATCAGCGCGCCCGACAGACCAGCGCCCATAGCTGCGATGACATAGGCCGCGAGCTTGTAGCGATAGGTTGAAATGCCGATTGCCGCCATTCTGCGCTCGCTCTGCCTGATGCCGCGCAGGACAAGACCGAAACGGGAATTCACCAGCCGCGCCATGAACGAGAACCACAACAGAGCCAGCCCAAGCGACAGAAAGTAAA
>CAMDKB010000506.1 GCA_945901195.1 Rhizobium sp. Q54 | reverse complement strand
TAACCCCAGTGCGCCCAGACCGGTCGCAGAGCCGAGCAGAAACGAGCGACGATTGAGAAGGCGCGGCCGCAGCCCCGCCAGGGCCGCCTCGTCGATACCGGCAGATTTGGCAATCTCTTCATTCATATTCATGATTGGAGCTCCCCTGTCGCGTTGTCCGACCAGAGAATACCCCGGCATACACGCTGAACGCCTTTACTGGATCGAGTTTGCCCTCATACGGCTCAATTGGCAAGTTCGCGGCGTCTCTGCCACGCGGTCCGGAAACTCAATAACGCCAGGCCATCTTGTTTTCACGAATATCGACATGCGTTACCGCGACCCGGCGATAGGTTCCAACCCCATTGATCCCCGGCACTGTCGAAGCATAGCGCGCCACAGTTCCGGGGCTGACTCCGACAATCCGGATATCGGCGGCACGGCAGGAGCGATGCATGGAGCGACGGCGGCCATTGCCGCGCGCGCCAGACGTTACCAAAACTTCTGAATTGAAATGTTCGCTTATGGAGTTGAGCGCCCGCCGCAAATCGGCAGGGAAACAATCGGTGACAACATTGTCGTAAGCAGGCCGCCAGCGCTCGCCGGCGGCAGGGCCGAATGAGGCGGCAATTCTGGGCGAAGGCGCAATCAGCACAGGGCTGGCATTTTGGGGCAGCGTCCTGATGACGCCGTTCACTTCAATCGTCGCGCCGGGCGTGATGCGCGGGGAGGCCTTCACCGGGCGGGTGTCATCCGGTTCGTCTCCCGAGACGCGGCGCTCGTAAGCATTCAGCGAACCAGGCGGCGGGTTCGCGTCGCTGGCTGACATAGGGGACGCTGCGGCAACGCGAATCGGCGAAGCCGGATCGGCAGGCGCCCCGACAAAAATCGAGAAAATGCCTGTCGGCGGCGGCGCAGAGGGAGCCTGTGCAACAGTGCTGCCCCCCTCTTCGGCGGGCTGGGCCGCCGTTGGGATGGGTGTTGCCGCGACGCTCTCGGCTTTCTCTCTGGCCAGTTTCGCAAAATCGGGTCGGACCGGGGGCAGTGGCACACCGGCGGCTGCTGGGTTGATCGCCGCCTCCGGCGGTTCGGTCGCAGACGCGGCTGCAGATGGGCCTTCTACGGGAGCTGCAGCGGCAACATTGGCCGAAAGTTCGTCAGCGCGCTGCGCGTTGCAACCGGCCAGAGCCAGAGTAACGGCGCAGATTGTCAAAGTCGCGCGGGCGCGCATTGCAGTAAACGACACGTTGAATCCCCAATTGATGGGGCAACCTAGGATATTCGGGGAGTCAGGGAAATCCGAAAGTTACCAAAATGTTACGAAGGTGAATTTCGCTCCAATACACGGGAGTTGCATGGATATTTACTTGAGCTTGGGACTATCGGAGAACAGAATACGGCGAAAGCGTGGCAGGATAACACTCGGGGTGATCCCGTCAGCGAGAAGACCTGCCTGTCCGCCTGGCCTCTTGGTCTGGGTAATCGCGAACGCGCCCTTGGAACAAACTGGCCGAGCCACCATTGCTTGTTTCGTTGGCCAGCCCGCGTTAGGAAGCCGCCACTGAAAGGTTTGCTTTGCATGTCCGACACACCAAAACCCTCCGCCGTTCGCTCGCGGCTTCCGCGCGGTCTGGCTGATCGCGGCCCTGGCGAACTGGCTGCGGCGCGCAGGATGATGGAGAAGATAGAGGAAACCTACAGGCTTTACGGGTTTGAAGCGGTCGAAACGCCGTTCATCGAATATACCGATGCCCTCGGCAAGTTTCTGCCCGATCAGGACCGCCCCAACGAGGGTGTGTTTTCGTTTCAGGACGATGACGAGCAATGGCTTTCGCTGCGCTATGACTTGACTGCGCCGCTGGCGCGCTTTGTGGCGGAAAATTTTGATCGACTGCCAAAACCCTATCGAAGCTATCGCGCGGGCTATGTGTTTCGCAATGAGAAGCCAGGGCCGGGTCGCTTCCGGCAGTTCATGCAATTTGATGCCGATACTGTCGGCACGGCGTCAGCCGCAGCAGATGCCGAAATCTGCATGATGGCTGCCGATACGCTGGAGGCGTTGGGCATCAAGCGTGGCGATTACGTCATCAAGGTCAATAATCGCAAGGTGCTGGATGGCGTCATGGAGGCTATCGGTCTTGGCGGTGAGGCGAACGCCGGCCGCCGGCTGACGGTTCTGCGAGCCATCGACAAGCTGGACAGGCTTGGCGTCGAAGGCGTGCGCCTGTTGCTGGGGCCGGGCCGCAAGGACGAGAGCGGAGATTTTACCAAGGGTGCGGGGCTGGAAGAGAAGCAGATCAAGATCGTGCTGGGCACCTTGAGCGCCCAGCCTCTGGCGAACCCGCCGCCAATCCTTGCGGAAGGACAAGCTGAACTGGCCGATATCGACAGCCTCGTCCTCGCCGCCGGCTATGGACCCGAGCGCATCCGCATCGACCCTTCCGTCGTACGCGGCTTGGAATATTACACCGGTCCCGTGTTCGAAGCTGAACTCACCTTCGAAGTGAAAGACGAGAAGGGCCACCCCATGCGCTTTGGCTCTGTGGGTGGCGGCGGACGGTATGATGGACTGGTGGCGCGGTTTCGCGGCGAGCCTGTGCCCGCGACTGGTTTTTCCATCGGCGTTTCACGCCTTCTGGCCGCACTCACCGCGATCAAATCGCCCATCGTGACAGGCGCTGCTCAGGCTGGCCCGGTTGTTGTTCTCGTCATGGACAAGGATGGCGAGTCCATGGGCCGCTATCAGAGTTTTGTGCAAAAGCTGCGCGCAGAAAAAATAGCGGCGGAACTCTATCTGGGATCAGCGGGCATGAACGCACAGCTGAAATACGCAGATAAACGCAATTCAGTGTGCGCAATTATTCAGGGCTCCAACGAACGCGCCAAAGGCGAGATCATCATCAAGGATCTCATCGTCGGCGCGCAGGTTGGCTCAGCCGCCAAGGATATGCCGCGCGAAGAATATCTCGCGCTGAAAGAACGCGCGCAATTTGTCGTGAGTGAAGATGGACTCGTTGCAGCCGTGCGGGATGTGCTTTCGCGCCATGGCTAGAGCGCCTCGCGCCTAATTTGGATCATATCCCGCGTGCCTAAAATAGTTGGCGCATTCTTCCGACGCAAATTCGTCGAGGAGTTCGCCTATTTTGGTCCACAATCCCTCGACAGTTCGCTTCGCTGCTTTGCGCAAGAGCGCTTTGA
>CAMDKB010000505.1 GCA_945901195.1 Rhizobium sp. Q54 | reverse complement strand
CGATTCGATCCGGCCAATTTACAATGACAGGATCAAAAGCGCCCCTGGTATTGTGATGCAGCCGGTGCAATTTTAGGCACCGTGCAAGCGTCGTGATCAGGCAACCCCGAGGCGCAACAGATCATGCAAATGGACGATGCCGGCGGGTTTGCGTTCGGCGTCGAGGATGAACAATGCAGTGATCTTGCGGCTGTTGATGATCTCCAGCGCCTCGGCGGCGAGAATGTCGCCGGAAATGGTGAGCGGCCTTTGCGTCATTATATCTTTTACGCTCATCGCCATAAGATCTGCCCGCATATTCCGGCGCAGATCGCCGTCTGTCACGATTCCAGCCAGGCTTCCATTATCATTGACGGCGGCGACGCAGCCCAAACCTTTGGCGGATATCTCGACGATGGCCTCACCCATGGTGGCCGCGACTGGCACGATGGGCATGCGTTCGCCCCGGTGCATGATGTCGCGCACGAAGGTCAAGCGTGCGCCGAGCTTGCCGCCGGGATGGAAATTGCGGAAATCGGCCGCCGTAAAGCCCTTGGCTTCGAGCAGGGCAATTGCCAGCGCATCGCCTATGGCGAGCTGCATCGTCGTGGATGTGGTCGGCGCGAGCCCGTTCGGGCAGGCCTCCTCGGATTTCGGCAAGATCAGCCCGATATCCGACTGGCGCCCCAGGGTGGACGTGGCGTTTGAGGTTATACCGATCAGCCCGATCTGGAACCGCTGCGAATAGGTTATGATATCGGCAAGCTCGGCCGTCTCTCCCGACCACGACAACAGCAGGATAGCGTCGCTCGGCTTGATCATGCCGAGGTCGCCGTGACTGGCCTCGCCGGGGTGGACGAAATAGGCGGGCGTGCCTGTGGAGGCGAGGGTCGCGGCAATCTTGCGGCCGACATGACCGGATTTTCCCATGCCGGAGATCATCAATCGCCCGGTACGACTGCAGATGAGTTCCACTGCACGCGTAAATTCAACGGCCAGATTGCTGCCACCGGCGCCATTCAAAGCATCTTCAAGTGCCGCGATTCCCGCCCGCTCAAGCTGAAGTGTGCGCAGCGCAGACGCGATGGCTTGCGTGCGGCCCTCGGAATCATTCTTGTTTTGATCGTCCATGAGGACTTTTACCCCGAACCGGCAGTCACGTCACCCTTGCCAGATGACCGGGCCGGAAAGGGCAAATTGCGTCAGGATGGGGCAATGCTAACGCGCCATTAACCATAAGGCCTTAACGATGGATTCACGATTGCCGATGTCGCGCAATTCCAAATGAGGTGCATAAGGGGTGAAGGCGCCAATCCGGATCATGCGAAACAGCCCGCGCACCCTGGTTTATAGCGCCATGGGGCCGATGCTGGCGCTTGCTCTTGCTTCATCTGCCAGCGGGCAGGAGGTGTTCCCCCCCGAGCGCGATCCAACCCTGCGCGAAGCCATCGAACCCAATGATCCGACCCTCCCGCGGGAGAGACCTACCTACCGGGATACAGAGGCACAGGAAGATTTGCCGGGCCGCCCGCAGCGCTCGAATACGAATTTCGCCACGCCGCGCCCGCTAAGCGATCCGCGACTTAACTATCCCGGACGGCGCAAGCAGGCCAAAAAGCCATTGCCGCGGGTTGAACCCTATACGTCTGCGCCAAGCGCTGTCCGTCAGGATTACGTGCCGCCACAGAATCCGCCGCCGCCCACCTATGCCCAGCCTGCGCAAATCCCCAGGCCTTCGCGGCCAAAGCTTGACGAAACGCCCTACGCGCCGTTGGGCGTGCAAATAGGTTCATTGCGGTTGTTTCCATTTGTTGAGAATTCCCTTGGATTCGATACGAACGTAAACCGGCTGCCGATTCTGGCGCGTGGGTCAACTTTCGACAGGCTTGACGCAGGCTTCCGGGCGCAATCGAACTGGTCGGTGCACGAACTCACAGCCGATGTGACGGGCGCCTATACAAAGTTTTTCAGCATGCCCGATGCTGACCGACCCGAAGGCGCCGGAAAGATCAATTTGCGGCTCGACGCGACGCGCGAAACCAAGGTCAATCTGGAATTGCGGGGAAGTTTGACGACGCAACGGCCGGGGTCGCCGGAATTTAATGTGGTGGCGACTTCGCGTCCCGCGATATTATCGTATGGCGCGACAGCGGGTGTAACCCATGCAATCGGTCGGCTGGAGACGACGGTTTCTGCTCTCTATGATCGTACGGCCTATCAGGACGGACATCTTTCCAACGGTACAGTCGTGCCATTATCGCAGAACAACTTCAATCAATTCGGTCTGCGCGGTCGTATCGGATACGAACTCACGCCGGGTGTGAAACCATTTGTTGAAGTCACCGCCGACGCACGCGAGCGCGATGTTGCGGTTGATGCAGCAGGCTTTTCGCGTAATTCCACGGGACTTACGCTACGTGGGGGATCTTCGTTTGAACTCACGCGTACGCTGACCGGCGAAATATCGGGCGGCATGGTCAGCCGCAAATATGCCGACGCCCGGCTGCCGGAATTGCGCGGGCCGACAATCGACGCTTCGTTGATCTGGACTGCATCGCCTCTGACGACCGTCACCCTGCGGGCCGCGACGGTAGCCAATGAGACAACAATTCCCAATGCATCGGGCTATATTTCTCGGCGCGCCTCGGTTGAAGTCAATCACGCATTGCTGCGCAACCTGACAGTCTCCGGCATCGCGCAATGGCAGCGCGATCAGTATCAAGGCGTGGCGCTTTCGCAGGATATTTTTACCGGCACGATGGAAGCGGAATATGCGCTGACCCGTTCGATTGTCGTGAAGGGTTCCTTCACGCATGAAAGGCTGAAATCGAGCGTGCCCGGCTCCGACTATACGGCCAACGTCTATCTGCTGGGGCTTCGCCTGCAACGTTGACCGAGGCTATTTCAGCCGCTCCCAGATCAACTCGTTCTTGCTCTCCAGGGGGCGCAAAATCACTCTGTCGGGGCCGTCGAATACATAAGCGCGTTTGAAGTCGGCGCGCTTTTCCCATCCCGGCGTAACACTGCCCTTGCGGTGATGGGTGACTACCTTGGCTTGTTCGTCGATACTGAACTGGCCGAAATAGGCTGTGTAGCCGAACAGCGCTTTCCTGGCTTCGTCACCGGTGGGCTCGTTACCGGCCATGGCAACCGGTGCGCGATCGGGCTGGATCTGCGCGGCCATCCATCCGCTTTCATGATAGGTGATCATGCCCGTTGGCTT
>CAMDKB010000504.1 GCA_945901195.1 Rhizobium sp. Q54 | reverse complement strand
GAGCAGGCCGAACAACCGATAGCGAACCTGCTGCGCACCGTGATCGAGTTTATGAGCGACGATTTGCCGCCGATCCTGCACCGTCGCATCGCTCCCGACGGTTTCGATCCGTGGCGCGAGGCGTTTCGCATCATCCAGGCCTACGAGACGTGGCAGACTTTCGGTGATTTCGTCACCAAGGTTCAGCCAAAAATCGGCGCCGGTATTCGCGATCGCATGGCGTTCGCCGCAACCGTGACACAAGCGCAGGCCGATGCCAGCCGCCTAGTCCACTCCGAAGCGCGTGAACATATCCGGCAAATCGCGGCTCCGGGTACCATTCTCGTGTTGCCAACCGCGCCGTCGATCGCGCCGCTCGCTGACGCCCCGGCCGCCGATCTGGACGATTTTCGTACGCGCGTAATGCGGCTGACCTGCACAGCCGGCCTATCCGGTTTGCCGCAGATGACTATACCAGCCGGCACCATCAATGGCTGCCCGATCGGGCTTTCGTTCATCGGCTGGGAGGGTGGCGACGAAGCGCTGCTCGATCTGGCCTGTATACTTGCGCGCCATTGCGGCGCGGCAGAATGAGGCGCAAGCGCATCATGCTGCGCGAGCTCCTGCGGCGCCTTGCGGAGCCTTATCTGGGACGGCCTCGCTCAGCCTTTCTTTGTTTCCTTTGCGACTTGCGCTGGAGAGAGGTCCGATAGGCCGGTTACCAACTCTGGGGTACTGGATATGAAATCCTTAGGTGGAAGCTCACCCAAGGGATAATTTCGGATGTTGGCATCGACGTTAGTATTGACTGAATCAACTAAGAAATGAATAAAATCAAGTGATTATGAGATTTGTGTGGTGCCGCCACGGGCACCATTTGCCAGTTCGCGGATTTCGTCGGCGAAAATTGGACAACGTTGCCATACTGATCCCTATCGGACGAGAAAAGTACCTCGTCCAGCTATGGTGGACGGACGGCGTGCACATCGCATACCCTATCCGCCAGTGAGTTCGCCGCGTTGTTGAAGTCCCCATCAGCGCCGAAGTGCGGGCGCGAGATCGTACGCTTCAATGTAGTCCGCGGGCCTGTGGTGCCGACAAGTCAATATGATCGTGCAGAACCCGCAGGCTGCCCGCGACTGACTCAATTCTGGGATCTGGCGAAATAATTTCGGTACGTTCATCCGCTCAAATAAGTATGATTGAGAGGCCTGCGCCGTCAACAATAGCGCTATTACCGTCGGCTTCGAACTCTACAGCGCTCGGGCAAAGCATCCACGGCGCGGGGGTTATTTCCAATTCTCGAATGTGTAGTCGCGCTTCTCAGAATTAGACAATATTAACTGCGCTAGCGGAAGTGGTTGTCGAGGCGCGTTCAGTACAACAGTCAGCGAACATCTTGAGGTCACTTGGGCGAATTAGCGTGTTCGCCCAATTTTCATCGCCTTCAGTTTGCCAGCCTTCATGAGGGCAAGAATGTTCGTCCGGCCGATGCCAGTTGCATTGATCACTTCTTTGACAGTGATAATGACCTTGTTGTCCATTTGACTGAGGCCCGAGGGGCAGGATTGGCCGAGCGACGATCTCTTCAAGCCCATTGCGATCCAATCGCTGAAGTGGCGTGAATCAACGGATCGAGGTATTGCGTAGCGCAGTGTGATGCCATTGCTTGAGTGTGCCTGAGCGGCTCATCAACCTTCGTCGCGGTGGTCGCCGAGAAAAAGCTCATCGTTCGTCATGAAACTCATGGAATAATCCCGCCTAACAGCACATAGAGCTCTGCGGAACCCGAATCCGCTAGGACTCGCATACTTTCAGGTTTCGAAGTGTTGCGAACAAGCTAAACCAAGGCGCGGCTCTCGGCTGACGTCAACTTCCTTCGGCGGAACCCGGAGCAGCCGCAGGATTCCACTGGCCTCTGCGCATGCGCGAAATTCGTACCGAACTGAATAGCCCGGCCTTGCGGAACGGTTCGTTCTCGGAGAATGCGTCCGCTGCGGCGCGACTCGGGACGTTGACGATCAGCACACTTCCCGTTCGCGTCGCGTTGTCGTCGGCAAGAAGGGCGCCACCGAGAACCAGAATGTCTTTGTGTTCTTCCAAATAGGCGAAATGTGTGTCGCGCGTTGCGGCGCGTATCGCGGCGCCGTCCGGGCGATCTTCCTGATAGATGATGTAGAGCATTACGTTCTCCATGCGTCGCAAGATCTAGGCAAGCAGAAACTGAGCTTCCACTTCAACCGCAGCATTGTACGGCATCATGGCGACGCCGACGGCGGTGCGGGTGTGCCCGCCTTTGGCGCCGAAGACCTCCGCGATAAGGTCCGAGGCCCCGTTCACCGTCTGTGCTATATCGAAAAAATCCGGTGCAACGTTAACGTAACCGCGCAAGCAAACGACTTCGACAATGCGGTCGAGGTCATTGCCGAGAATGGAGCGCGCCTGTGCCAGCACGTTGAGCGCCGATAGTCTAGCCGCCGCCTGTCCTGCTGCGAGGTCGAACTCCCGCCCAACCTTCCCCACATAGCGCAGCTCGCCGTTCCACGAGGGCAGTTGTCCGGAGACGAACAGGAATCCGCCGGCAATCTTCGCCATTTGGATACGGGCGGCGCGCGGTGCCGGCGCGACCGGCAGTTCAATGCCAAGAGCGCGCAGTCGAGCTTCGACGTCACTCATGACACACCCGCCGCTGGCATTCGCGTCTGGAAAGGCTGCGGAGCTGAGGTCAAAGCTTGACCCAGCCCGCAGGCGCCTGTTTTCCGGGATGGATGGTCCCGCATTTAGGACATGTGCGCGCCTTTTCGTCTTCGTAGAAAGCCTTGTACAGCGGCGGCAGATCCTTGACGATGCTTTTCAGGCTGACTTCGACGCGGTGCACCAACGCCTGGCAATTGAAGCAATACCATTCAAATGCGTCATTGGCGCCGGCGGGGCGCTTGGGCTCGACAACAAGCCCGATGGAGCCTTCTTGCGGCCGCTGCGGCGAGTGCCGGACATGCGGCGGCAGTAAAAAAATATCGCTTTGCCGAATCGGCACGTCATAGAAATTGCCGTTGTCGCCGACCTTGAGCATCATATCGCCCTTTGATCCTCCCCCTTTGAAGTGGTCCGACCTGAACTATGTCTTTTGACACCCAGGAGGACCCAAATGCCCAGGAAGAAGCACAAGCCAGAAGAAATCGTCGCCAAGCTGCGACAAGCCGATGTCCTTATATCGCAAGGGCAGGATATTGC
>CAMDKB010000503.1 GCA_945901195.1 Rhizobium sp. Q54 | reverse complement strand
ATCGCCGCCCGCACCTTCGGCGTCGTCGTTGCTTGGCTGTGAAGTTGGATCAACATGCCCGAACCCCGCTTCGAATGTCCCTCAGGATCGATCTTGCCATGAAAAAAGCAGAGCGACGAGGGTCTATGTGATCATCCGGGATGGCACAGCTATCTTCCAGGAACGAAACTGCCCGGCAATAGTTCCCAGATTTCGTCCTGGAGATGGCCAGAAAAAGGCAGGAACCATTTAGGGCCGGGATTGTTCCAATTTTAGGCCATTCATGCCTCTGTAGTCCCTTCGTGTCCGTTACCATGATGTTTACGGCGCCGGACGTTTTGATCGTCAACTTAATCTCTTTAAAGTGGCTTTTCCGAAAGGATCGAATTTATGCGATTTACCATCTTCATCGTCGCTTGTGCGCTCCATATCTCCGGCTTTGCCGGCGCACCCGTTGCGGCCAGTGACACGCCCCACCATACACAGCTCAAATCCATGGTCGTGCGTTATGCGGAGGCGAACGGCGTTCCAGGCTAAGTCGGCAATGCCGTAGTTATCCTGGAAAGCCGTTATCGGCCGCACATCGTTCATGCCGGCAATTATGGCCTGATGCAGATCCGATATAACACCGCTAAAGCCATGGGATATCACGGTTCCCCGAGCGGTCTGCTGGTGGCCGCAACCAATCTTCAGTTCGGCATGAAATATCTGGCGCGTGGTTGGCGATGGTCCCACGGAGACCTTTGTCGAACGATCGCCTACTACCAGACTGGCCGTTTCGTGAACAGGATTCCCGCTGCCAGCCATGCCTATTGTGTCAAAGCCCGAAGGATCATGGCCAGCAGATAATCCAAATCTTGCACACCGCCCGCCAAGCGTCTAAGCCGCTTGTGCCAGTCGGCTGGACGGCCGCTGTTTGAAAGAGCAGAGGAAAGTCCGGGCTCCACGGAGACACGGTGCCGGATAACGTCCGGCGGGGGCGACCCCAGGGAAAGCGCCACAGAGATAGAACCGCCGGATGGGCAACCGACCGGTAAGGGTGAAAAGGTGCGGTAAGAGCGCACCGCACGGCCGGCAACGGTCGTGGCATGGCAAGCCCCACCGGGAGCAAAACCGAATAGGGGCGGTACGAAGCGGAAACGTTTCACGCGTGTCTTTGCGCTGCCGTCCGGGTTGGTTGCTTGAGGCGGCTGGCAACAGCCGTCCCAGAGGAATGGCCGTCACGTTGCAGGGCGCGAGCTTTGCAGCCTTACAGAACCCGGCTTACAGGCCGACTGGCACTAAACCTGTGTTGTAAAAAGAACATTTTTCGGTAAGCTTGGCTTCGCAGTGGAATTCGCCACTGGTTTTCGGAGCCAGTCCGCATGAAGCCCTCCCCTCTAGTGAAGCGCTGGTTCACCGCAGCGATTGTGGTGTTTGGTGCCATAGGCATTTCGGCCACTACCTTGAATGCGCAAACATCCTTGGAGCGAGGTAAATATCTGGGCGAAGGCATCGGCGGCTGCGGTAATTGCCATACACCCCGGGGCGGGCCACTACAGGGGCAGGAACTGGCAGGCGGCAATTTGTTTCAGGGCGAAACCAACTCCTATTCAGCCTTTTCCTCAAATCTGACATCAGATCCGGAAACCGGCATCGGCAAATGGACAGACGAACAGCTCATTGCGGCGATCCGCGAGGGCAAACGCCATGACGGCAGCATCGTCGGACCACCAATGGCGATCGATTTTTTCAAATATCTTTCCGACAACGACGTCAAGGCTATTGTAGTGTGGCTGCGCACCATCAAGCCCGTGAAAAATCAGGTCAAGAAATCCGATTACGGCAAAGAGAAGCTCACCGCAGGTGTCCCGGCTGGCGTCGTCCCGGATACCTCACCAAATGATCCCCTCAAATATGGCGAATACCTTGTGCGTGTTGGCCATTGCATGGAATGTCACACCAAAGACAAGGATGGCCACCCCGATCTTGCCAACCAGATGGGTGCTGGCGGGAAGAAGTTCCCCAATCCACGCGGCTTGAATGTATCTGCCAACATTACCCAGGATAAGGAAACTGGCATAGGCGGCTGGACCGACGCGCAAATCATCCGCGCTATCACCAAAGGCATTCGCGCAAATGACGCGCAGATGCGCCCGCCCATGTGCTTTAACTGTTACGACAAGATGACCCCGTCCGATCTCGGCGCCATCGTTGCTTATCTGCGCACGGTCAAGCCCGTCAGGAATGATGTATTGCAATAAGCAACGTATCGCTTGCGGTGAACTGACAGATATTTTGTAACTGAAGGCCTCTCAGGCTGGCGCGAAACCCGCGCCAGCTACGATGGCCCGCGCCTGCGATCCCTTCAGGAACTCAAGAAACGCACTCGCCTCCGGTTTGGAAGTTGCGCCGGCGGCAATGGCATAGATGGTCTCAAGCTGCACCTCAGCAGGCAGATAGGCGCCAATCTTGACGCCTTCCACGGCCGGTATTTCGGTTGATTGCGTCAGCCCGAAATCCGCACGGTTTTCGGCGACTTCTTTCATCACATCGAAACCACCCGTCCGAAGAATGGACTTGCCGGCAACCACTTCACTGACACCCAATTGCGCAAATACTTTGACCAGATGATTACCCGCCGTTCCCCCGCCCGCCGGATCGCCACGCGAAATCATCCGCGCATCAAGCAGAGCTTTCTTGAATGCCGCTGCACTCGAAATATCAACGGCGGCATCCTCGGCGCGAACGCCCATCGCCAGCTTGGAAGCTCCGATCAGGAAAATATCGCCGCTGACACGGCCTGCTTCGCCAAGCTGCAATAACGCTTCGCGAGCGCCTGCCACAAGATCAAACTTCTCACCATCGTTCAGTCTCTTGTTAACCGCACCCGATGTCCCCCAGTGCACGTCGAACCCGACGCCGCTCTTCACATTGACTGCATTTGCGCAGGCGATCAGCGAAGAACGCAACGCGCTCGCCGCGAGGATACGCACGTTTGTCAACACCCCCTGAGCAACGATCAAAGTGTTTTCAGACATAGTCTTACCCTGTTCAAGATGAGGCAGAATGCGCTGTATTAAGTGTATCCGTCAACCATCACGCTTAACGTTAAATTGCAATGCAGCTTGCAGTGACGAGTGAATTTCTGATCATGGGACCACGCAGATTTTCACGTGCCGCGCAATTCGAAAGGTCCAACCCATGAAATATTCGATCATCACCAGCGCCGTTTTTGCCGCTCTGGCTTTCTCTACCGCCGCAG
>CAMDKB010000502.1 GCA_945901195.1 Rhizobium sp. Q54 | reverse complement strand
CAGGAGCCACGCGATCAGAATGGCATCGTGCGCGATTTCACCAAGGCCGATCACCGTCTCGAACATCAGGACAATCCCGGCCTCATCGTCAGCCGTATGCTGCAGATCGCCATGAGCGAAGCGCGCGGCCCGGTCTATCTGTCGATCCCGCGCGAGACGGCGATGTTGCGTACGGGCGGCGAGTCGAGCTTCCCGTCCGCCGATCAACTTGGAATTGCGCGCCCCGTCGCGCCCGCGCCCGAAGATGCGCGTGATATCGCGCGATGGCTCGTGAAGTCGCACAATCCGCTCGTCTTCGTGGAACGCTCCGGCCGCTCTCCGGCTGCGGTGGATGAATTGGTGCGGCTCTCCGAACTGCTGGCCCTGCCCGTGTCTGAAAATGCCGGCGCGGATCGCATGAACTTCCCGCACACCCATCCGCACTTTGGCACCGGTCCGAATTCGCGCGAAGCCGATGTCCTCCTGATGCTCGACGTCACTGCGCCCTTCATACCCGGCCGAGAATCGCCGCCCGCCAGCGCCAGGATTGCGTGGATCGGCACGGACCCGGTGCAGTCGCGTTACAAGACGATGGAATATCGCGCCGACATCTGGTCGCCTGCCAATAGCGAGCTGACGCTGCGAGCGATATACGCGGAGGCTGAAAAGATACTCGACAAGAGTGATCTCGAACGCATTGCGACACGGCGCGAAAAGATGGCGGTGCGCCGCCACGCCATGGATGCGGAGCTGGATCAACAGGCGGCTCTGGCAGCAAAGCTTGGCCATTCCAATGGCCGCCATGTCGCCCATGAACTGGGCCGTCTTTTGCAGCCAAACGCCCTGCTTCTCAACGACGCCATCAGCAACAGCGAATTCGTGCGCGCCTATGCAAAGCGGCACAGGTCAGGAAGTTATTTCCGTAGCGGCGGCAGTGCTGGTGGTTGGGGTTCTGGCGCTTCCTTCGGGGCCAAACTTGCAGCGCCGGATCGCGATGTCGTGCTGGCGAGCGGCGATGGCTATTTCATGTTCGGCACGCCGATGGCCGCGTTGTGGGCCGCCAGCTATCACAAGTCGCCCTATCTCTCTGTTGTGTTCGTCAACGGCAGTTACAGCACTGGTACCAGCGGCTTGAAGCGGCTCTATCCGCAGGGAGTGGCTGTCGCGTCCGAGAATTACAATGGCGGCGTCTTCGATCCGCCGCCCGATTTCGCCAAGCTGGCCGAAGCCAATGGCGGTTATGGACAATACGTCACCGAAACCGCCGACGTCGCCCCCGCGCTGGAAGAAGGCTTGCGCCAGGTGCGCAAGGGTTCGCCTGCCGTCATCGCTGTACGTGTGCCCGGCCCTGTCGGCTGAAGTGTCGCCGGGCGATCTGGCGCGTGAAATCATAGAACACAGGACAAATGATGACTGCTGCCGCTTCGCCATCGCTGGATTGTCAGGTCGCCATTTCCGGCGCAGGTCCCGTCGGACTTTGCCTCGCGATGCTGCTGGGCGTGGCTGGAATTGCGGTTGAAGTTTTCGAAAGCGAAGCTGAGATTTCACTTGATCTGCGCGCCTCCACTTTTCATTCGCCGACGATGGATCTGCTGGAGCCCTATGGCGTTACGGCCGAATTGCTGGAACTCGGCCTCATCTGCCCCACGTGGCAAATTCGCCTTCACCCGAGCGGCGACCGCGCGGTGTTCGACCTTTCGGTGCTGGCAAAGGACACAAAGCATCCCTATCGCCTGCAGTGCGAACAATGGAAGCTTTCCCAGGCGCTGTTAAAGCGCGTGCAGGCTCTTGCAAACGTGAAGCTCACTTTCGGCGCCGAGGTGACGGACGTGAAGCCATTTGACGATCACGCGCAGATGATCGTGCGCGTTGGTGGCGTCGACCGCATCGTGCGGACGCAGATCGCTGTCGGCGCTGATGGGGCGCGCAGTCTTGTCCGCAAGGCCATGGACATGCCGTTCGATGGCGAGACCTATCCGGAAACGACTGTGCTTGTGACTACGCAGTTTCCATTCGAGGACCATCTGGAAGGGCTTTCCAACGTCACTTATTGTTGGAAAGACGGCGGCAATTTCAGCCTGCTGAAAGTGCCGGGGCGCTGGCGGGCCTCCATCTATCCGCGTGAGGATATCTCGATTGAAGAACAGCTCACTGAGGACGCAATCGAGGCAAACCTGCAAATCATCGTGCCGCGCAGCGAACGCTATGAGGTGCTGGACAAGCGTCCCTATCGTGTCCATCAGCGCATTGTGCCGCACTATAACAAGGGGCGGCTGGTTCTGGCCGGGGATGCGGCCCATCTCAACAGTCCGTCCGGCGGCATGGGCCTCAACGGCGGCATTCACGACGCCTTTGAACTTGCCGCAGCGCTGAAGGATATCCTGCTTTCGAACGCTGCCTTGACGCGGCTCGATCTCTACGATCGTCGTCGCCGTCCCATCGCGCGCGACCAGATCATCGCACAGGCCGACCGCAACCGCACCCGCATGCGCGAAAAGGACCCCGAGCGTCGCATTGAATTGCTGCGCGATCTCCAGGCGATCACGTCGGATAAAGACAGGCTGTATGCCTACCTGCTGAAGTCATCGATGATCGAAGGCTTCAGGCAGTCGCAGGCGATTGAGGGTTAGCGGGCAGTTGAAACCCTCGCGCCCCGAAGGGGCGAAGGCCTTTAGCCACGGGTGAGCAAAGCGAACCCGTGGGATAGGTATGAGCAGAGCCGTCGCCCCGGCGGGGGCGAAGGAATGAATGCGGAGCGTTAACTGACCGAAGGAGAACGCCTCTGTCCCTCCGGGACAGGCTCAGCGAAGGCACACTCTCCACGGGCTCGCTGTGCTCACCCGTGGCTACAGTCTTTCGCCCCGTCGGGGCGTTGAAGAAGCGCATGTCGGCGGCTCGTTCGCTCGGCCTTTTGCAAGCGAAAAAATCGCAGTGCGAATGCAACGGCTGAACCAGCGTTCGCCCCAAAGGGGCGGGCGGATGTAGCCACAGGTGAAGCGAAGCGAAACCCGTGGGAGCAGTTTGCACTATGGGGTTCGCCCCGGAGGGGCGGAGGCGTTTCCAATACTTCTGATTGAACGAAGGCCCCACTGTCTCTGCCGGACCGGCGCTGCAAACGCTCCATGGGTCAGGGGAATCGGGTGAATAAAAATTCTCACGCGGCAACGAGGCTGGCGAGGTAGTCGTCGTCCCATCCGGCGGCCTTGCGGCGCAGACGGATGGAACTCTTTCCCGGTGCCACGCGCAGTAGATTGCAGGCGACGCGCCGGCAGGTCG
>CAMDKB010000501.1 GCA_945901195.1 Rhizobium sp. Q54 | reverse complement strand
TGATCGCAACAACGACCAGGGCGGCAAAGAGCCCGCCCAGCGCGCCAATGAGAGCGTTGGGGTCAAACCCCGCTGTGAACGGCCGGGCATAAAGCAGCACACCGAGAAAACCCACGCCCGCAATGGCAGCCCGCCTGAAGCCCACCACTTCAGATAGAAAACATAGCGCCATCGGGATCATCCAGAGTGGCCGTGAAAACTGCAACGCCAGCGAATCCGCGAGCATCATGTGCGTGATCGTCCAGAAGAAGCAGGCGTTCCCTCCGGCCCCGACAATGCCGCGAAAAAAATGTGCGCCAGGCCGCTTGGTGCGCAGAGGCTCCATGAGATCGTTGCGAAAGACCCAGATGACGCAGACAAGGCCGACAAACGAGCGGAAAAACAGAATTTCAAACGGCGGCAGTCGCGACCCCAGATATTTCGCCAGCGCCGCCATCAGCACGAGGCCGAAAGACCCCAGCGAAACCAGGAACACGCCGCGCGCAAGCGTCGGCATCGCTGCCCACCGCGCATCGAGCGGGGCGCGGAGGCGGCTGAGCAAAGGGGAGGAGAGGGACAAAGGCGTTTCCAACTTGTTTTGATTGGTCCTGTGAAGAAGTCATTGCATGCAAGGTAGAGTCTGTCACCCCTTCGCCTTCTTCTGTTCCGACAGCACAAGATAAATGGACGCGCCGATGATCAGCGCCATGCCGATATAACTCAGCAAGCCCGGAACTTCCCCGAAGATGAAATATCCCAGCACCGCGCCGTAAATGATGCGAGCGTAATCGAGCGGGATCAATGCGCTGGCGTCCCCGGTTTTGAAACCGTGCGTTAGCCAGCCCTGTCCAATTATGCCGAGTATGCCGATCACGATCAGCAAGAGGAACTCGTTCATTGTTGGAGTGATCCATACCCACAACGCTGGAATAGCGCTGAAAACCGTGTTCCAGAACGCGAAGTGAAAAACGATGGCGCGCGTCTCCTCGGTCTCTGATAATTTCTTTACGTCGATGATCGCCGCTGCACCGAAGAGCGCCCCCGTCGCGCCAATCAATGCGTTGACTTCGAAGCCGCTGGTAAAGGGCCGGGCAAAAATCAATATGCCGCAAAAGCCGATAAACGTCGCCACAAAGCGGCGCATCTCCATGACTTCCCCCAGCACTATCAACGCGAGTGGAATCGCCCACAATGGCCGCGAGAATTGCAGCGCCATGGCGTCGGCGAGTGGCAGATGTGTGATGGAATAGAATAAAAACGCATTCGCCGCTGCGCCCAGCGCGCCGCGCAAAATATGCAAATTGAGTTTGGGCGTCTGAAATGGCGCCAGTGGCGTGCGCCAGAATAGCGGCGCGACAAGCAGCAGCCCTATGATAGACCGGAAAAACTGCATTTCCAGTGGCGACATCCGCGGGCCCAGATATTTCACGATCAACGCCATGACAGTCAGCGCAATGGCGCCCATGGAAACAAGAATAGCGCCCCGGACAAAAGGTGGCACAAAAAGCCAGCGCGCACCCACAGCCTGCCGTATTGACGAGAAAGCCCTGAAGATGCTTCCCATCAAACACCGGGCGCTGTTGACGTGACGCCACCATCAACCACCAGCATCTGCGCTGTCACATAGGCGCTTTCGTCGCTCGCAAAAAACAGCGCAGCGTAAGCGACATCCCATCCTGTGCCCATGCGGCGCATGGGAATGACCTTGTGCCGTTCGGCGGCATAAGCTTCTGCGCTTTCATAGCCCTTGTAGGCGTAACTCGGCTTGCCGCCGATATCGCGACGAATGAAGGGCGTGTCGATATATCCCGGCAGTACGCAATTGGCGCGAATGCCTTTGCCGGCATAATGAAGAGCGATATTTTTCGTGAGTTCGTTCAACGCCCCTTTGGCCGCTGAATAGACTGCAGTAGGCGTATTCAAATGGCGCAAGGAGGAAATCGATGAAATATTTATGATAGAGCCGCCACCCTGTTCCTCCATGTGGGGTACAACCGCCTTGCATGTGAGCATTGCAGTGGTGACATTGCGTGCAAGCGTTGCGTTCCAGTCATCAAGCGTCATGTTGCCCAGATGCTTGCCGGTGCCCGAACCACCGACATTGTTATGCAGAATGTTGATGCGTCCGAAAGCCTGAAGCGTGGATGCGACAACCCTCGCCACGTCAGCTTCCAGGGTCATGTCACCCGATAGTGCAATCGCATCGCCCTGCGCTTTTGTGATGATATCAACGGTTTCCTGCGCAGCCTCCAGCCGCCAGTCAACGACGGCGACTTTCGCCCCCTCGCGGGCATAAAGAACAGCCGCAGCCTTGCCATTTCCCCATCCCGGCCCGATGGAGCCGCCACCGATGACTAGCGCAATCTTGCCCGCGAGGCGTTGGCGCCCCGGTATTGTCACCAAATCTGGCGGCATGGCGTTCCTCGTTTTGCTGTTGTTATGCTTGGTCAAGCAATTATAGTCCGGAGCAGAAAAAAGCGATGGGGAATTTGCGGCAACATAATTTCGCTGTCAGGGAGTCATGAGAATGGGCAACAAGGTTATCGTTACAATTGCACCGACAGGCGGCATGGCGCCACGCTCTGCCAGTCTGCACCTCCCATTGCAGCCACAGGAAATCGCCGACGATGTCTATCGCTGCTACAACGCCGGCGCGAGCGTCGTCGCCGTGCACGCGCGGCGGCCGGACGATCTTTGCACCTGCAATCCAGAAATATACAAAGACATCAATTCCCGCATACGCAGCAAGTGCGACATCGTCATCAATAACTCCACCGGTGGCGGCATTAATGGCGACATGGTGCGTGAGACCCACGATGGCTTTTACGAATTTATTTTTGAAGAGCGCCTGAAGGGAATGGAGGGCGGCGCGGAAATGTGCACGCTCGATCCGACCACGATCATCGCGACATATGAAGGCCGCGAAATCGTGATGAACACGTCGCCCGAGCGCGTAAAGCAATTGGCACAGGGCATGAAAGAGCGGGGCATAAAGCCGGAATGGGAGGTCTTCAGCCCCACCCATTTGCTGCAGGATGTAACACGCTGCATCAAGGCCGGTTTCGACGAGCCACCCTATTTCATCAACTTTGTGCTGGGTGTCGACCGGGGCTTTCAGGGCGCCATGCCCTATTCGCCAAAAATTCTGCAGCAGATGGTGGAGCTGATGCCTAAGGACGCCATCTTCAATGTCAGCGCTGTCGGACCGGCGCAACTTGAAGCTGGCATCATGTCCATGTTGCTTGGAGGGCACGTGCGCGTGGGGCTGGAAGACAATCTCTA
>CAMDKB010000500.1 GCA_945901195.1 Rhizobium sp. Q54 | reverse complement strand
ATCACGAGTTCTCAATAGTTTGGCCGTCCGATCCGCGCGATCAAATAAGCCGGCTTGCTTGGGCATAAGGAGCGCTCCGATTCAAATCGTCGATGAAGCATAGTGAATCACAGCTAGTTAAATTCGCGAAGAGTTTTTAGAAGTGCCCTCAAGCATTTTCGGGGGATCGCGACACGCTACGAGAAGACCGCGCGAAATTTCCTCGCAGGGCTGCATTTGGTTTGCGCCATCGTTTGGCTTAAATGACGACAGGCCCTAAGCATTAGCGTGATTTTTCGACTTGTCTCGATCATGATGGCTTCTTTCCAGCGGTGGTGAAGAAGATGCGTCAACACGGGCAATTGCTTAATATGCAGATCATGCGAGCCATCGCTGCTGCCCTCGTCGTGTTTGGACATGCGGGTCAGGAAATGTCCCTCATGGCGACAAGAACCGGGCAGTCTTCACCCAATCTCGAGTTCTTCAACTGGGCCTGGGGTGTCGATATCTTTTTCGTCATCAGCGGCTTCATCATGATGCATACGAGCGGCGAGCATTTCGGCAAGCCCGGTGCTTCCCGCGAATTCCTTCGCCGCCGCCTGATCCGGATTGTGCCGCTCTACTGGCTGACAACAACAGCATTCGTGCTGACCGCGCTGATCGCGCCCAAAATCCTGAACGTTCCGCCCTCCGGCCTGTGGCACGCGATAGCTTCCTATGGCTTCATCCCTGAAGCAAATGCCAATGGCGCCGTAAGGCCGCTGCTCGCGCTTGGCTGGACGCTCAATTATGAAATGTTCTTTTATGTGCTGTTCGCTCTGGGCATGTTGCTGCCATTGCGCAAGGGACTGCTCGCGCTTTGTGCACTCTTCATAGCTCTGCTGGGTCTTGGAGCCCTTGGCCCCTGGCACAACACGCAGGTCGACTTCTGGACAAGCCATTTGCTGGCTGAATTTCTGCTGGGTGTGGGTATTGGCCTGATGGCGCGGCGGGGCTTCACGATGAACGGCGTCGAAGCGTTGTTTGTGGGCGCTCTGGGTGTTGCTGGCGCTGTTGTCATGGGCCCGCTGTGGGGCATGGAAACTGAAATTCCGGAACTGGCGCGCGCGGGTGTTCCAGCAGCCTTCCTTGTTGCAGCCGCAGTGTTGGGGCCGGATGTGAGCCGCAACAAAGTAACAGTCTGGCTTGCCTTTGTGGGCGATGCCTCATTCGCGCTTTACCTCATCCATCCCTTTGCGATCAGACCACTGCGCGAAGTGTGGATGCGTGTTGCCGATGGCTATCTCCCGATGCCACTCTATCTGCTTGCCGCCGTTGCCGGCGCGATTGGCGTAGCTGCGCTCGTTCATCTCTATGTTGAGCGTCCACTCGCGCGCACCTTCAACGGCTTGGGCAAAGGCGCAGCGCGGCCAGCAAAAGCAGAGAGCGCCGGGGCGTTGTCGCCTGCGTAAAGCGCATCGCGCCCCTAGCATACCAGATTCGCCGCGTTTATTTCGTGCGCAAATCCAGGATGTATTCGCTGATCGCATCGATCTGATCATCCGTCAGTATGATAGCGGGCATAACGGTATGGTGCGAGCGCAAGAACACCCTCAATGAGAGCCGCGTTGCCGAGGGCATTGCTGCGACGGCCGAAAATGCAGGAGCGGCGAGATTTTTCGATGCGCCGTCATCTTTGTCAATGGAATGACACGCGCTGCATATCGTCATCGCCAGCGCGCGTCCTTCGGCTTTGATGGATTGCTGTGCCCAGGATTGTTGTACCAATGCGGGCGCGCCACAAAGCAACGCTGCAGCGACGAAGAAACGCTTCCACCTGATTGCGTGCATGGCCATCCACTTTCATTGCAAGGGAAAGCACTTTGACTTTCTCAGCCCGTTCAGCATTGACAGGCATCAATTGACCCCACATCCGGACTCATTATTTTGAGAGCATGGCAGCAGACTGGCGTCTTGCGACATTCAACCTGGAATCGCTCGACGAACGCTCAGGCGATCCACAAGCCTTTGCAAATCGCGTGGCGGCGCTGCGGCCCCTGCTGGTGCAGGTCGATGCTGACGTTTTATGTCTGCAGGAGGTCAATGCGCAGGGACACGGGCACAGGGAGCCACGTATTTTCCAGGCGCTCGATCATCTACTGGCTGACACGCACTATGCCGGCTTTCATCGCAGCCATAGCGTCCGTCCGCAGACCCAGCGTCCCTCCGACGTCCACAATCTCGTGACACTCTCGCGCTGGCCGATCGATCGGACCAGGCAATTGTATCACAATCTAGTGCCGGCCTGGCGGATGCCAGCTTTGAACTTTGGCTCTACCGGCATGGATATCGAAATCAGCTTCGACAGGCCGGTGCTCGTCAATGAAATCATCACGCCACAGGGCACACTCCATCTGCTCAATATGCATCTGCGCGCGCCGCGCGCTGCGCCGCTGCCTCAAAGCGGGCATGGCGGTCATTGGGACAGCAACGCAGAATGGGCCAAGGGCTTCTATATCGCCGCGCTCAAACGGCAAGGACAAGCGCTGGAAGCGCGTCTAGCGATCGATGCGATCCTTGATGCAGACGCTGATGCCCGAATAGCCGTCTGCGGTGATCTCAACGCCGAAAATTTTGAGACGCCTTTACGCATATTGCGGGGCGTGCCCGATGAAGGCGGCCCTGCACGGCTGGATGCACGGGCGCTGACGGCGCTGGAGCTCAGACTGCCGCAACAGCGGCGCTTCAGCGTCATCCACGACCGGCGGCCTGTGCTGCTCGACCATATACTTGCCTCACGCAGGCTTGCTGAAGGCTGCACCGGCGTCGAAATCTACAATGACAACTTGGCCGACGAAGCCCATGTCACGGGGCCTGTCGCGGGATCATTGCACGCGCCGCTGATCGCGAAATTTCGTTAGGAGGGTTGATCGGCCGCGGTGTCATTTACAGAACCGCCGAATATTGCTTGAGTGGTCGGCAATATAAATAACAAGCCGGGAGACGCCCAATGACGATCGGTACATTGTTCAAACTTGCGTTAGGCCGATTTGCATTAGTCGGCTTTGCACTTGCAGCCTGCCTGTCTCCCTCCCGCGCCGCCGATCCAGTCAAAATCACGCTGGGGACGACGCCGCTCGCAGACGTGATGCCGGCATTTATCGCCAAGGAGAAAGGCTTTTTCGCCAAGCACGGGCTCGATGTTTCATTTACAATCATCCCTCTCAATCCGACCATTCCGGCAGGGTTGATTTCAAATTCCATCCAGGTCGGCGCGCCCAATGCCGCCGTGTTCCTGCAGGCCGCCGATAATGGACTGG
>CAMDKB010000499.1 GCA_945901195.1 Rhizobium sp. Q54 | reverse complement strand
ATTCGAGCTTTGGTTTTCCAGCTTTGCTGGCCATGAACCTGCCATCGGGAGGACCTAACTATCCCATCGCCGCACCGATGATCCGCGCTGTTTACAAGATCAACGATTATTTCTCTGTCATGGGCGCGGTCTTCAACGGCGACCCTGCCGGGCCCGGCTCCGGCGACCCGCAATTGCGCGATCGCTATGGCGTTGCCTTCAGGGTCAATGATCCCCCTCTGATGTTTGGAGAATTGTGGTTCAGTCCGCAGGGCGGTGGCGAAAAAACCCTGCCGGGTCTATGGAAACTGGGCGTCTGGCGGCACAATGGCCGCTTTGCCGACCAACGCTTCGATAGAAGTGGCGTTGCGCTGGCGTTACCGAATGCGGGCGTTGCACGAATGCATCGGGGCAATCAGGCTTATTATGCCATCATGGACCAGATGCTCTGGCGGCGGCCGGGGTCGTCAGGGCAGGGATTTGGCGTCTGGGCGCTGCTGATGGGTACGCCGCGCGACAGGAATGTCGTGGATATTTTTGCTGAAGGTGGTTTCACCTTTAGTGGTCCGCATGAAGCCCGGCCCGACGACAAGCTCGGCCTCGCCTTCACGATGATGAAAATCAGCAGCGCTGCGCGGGCGTTTTATCAGGACGGATTTTTAGCGGGAGCAGGACTGGCCCCGGTCAAAGCGTATGAACTGGTGACCGAGCTGACCTATCTCTACACGTTTTCAAAGAATTTTAGCCTGCAACCGTCACTGCAATACGTGATCCATCCGGGCGCCGGGCTTCCTTCACCGGCAAGCCGTGATCTGCAGATGCCGCGCCGCAATGCATGGGTCTTGGGTGTACGGGCTACTGGGACCTTTTGAATATTTTTGAATGCAGAAAACAGCTGCGATTTATGGCGTGTGTGCCCGCCGGGATACAGGCGGCGGCTTCATAAAGTATTAAGAGATTCCACAGGCGCGGCGAACCCGTGCGCATTCGGCGTCATACGCGTTTGATTCAGGAAATAAGCAGGCTTATGTGATGCGGACCAGCGTAACGCTTTCACTTGTGAGTTCCGCAAGATCTCGAGCGCCCCTGTGTTTTGTGCGTTTGCGCTTTGCTCCCCTGCTTGCCGTTTGCGTGCTCTCCGTACTGCTTGCCGGGTGCACCGTTGGCCCGGAGTTTGAAACGCCCACTGCTCCGCCAGTAGCATCCTACCTGCCCGACAATTCAGACAAACATACTGGCACGGTCAAATTCGGTGCCGACGTATCGGGACGCTGGTGGACTGCTTATGGCTCACCCGCAATCAATGCGCTCGTCGAACAAGCCTTTGCGCATAACCCCGACATTGCAGCCGCCGAGGCGGCCTTGCGCGTTTCGCAAGCCAATCTGCTCGTCCAGCGCGCCGCACTCTTCCCTGTCGTGAACGGCGCGTTCGACAATTCACGCCAGCAAAATCCAAGAGCCACAACGCAAACTCCCGATGCCGGCGGCGCAAATATCTACAGCCTGCACACCGCGCAACTGACGATTTCATATGTCCCGGATGTCTTCGGTGGCACGCGCCGCGCGATCGAGGGTTCGCGGGCAATGGTTGAAGCGCAAGCCTTTCAGCGCGAAGGTGTCTATCTGACACTGAGCACAAATGTTGTGGCGACCGCGATTCAGGCGGCCTCCTTGCGTTCGCAGATTGCAGCGATCAACCGGCTGATCGGCTTGCAGGCGCAATTGCTGTCCACATTACGCAAGCAAAATGCAGCAGGACAAATTGCCGAACCCGATGTCGCAGCGCAGGAGACATCTGTCGCGCAAACGCGGCTGCTGCTGGCTCCGCTGGAGCGTCAATTGGCGCAACAGAATAATCTGCTCTCCGTATTGATCGGGCGTTTTCCCGGCAACGGCGTACCGGCGCGTTTGCTGGTCAATTCAATCCAGCGTCCGAAGAAACTTCCACTTTCGCTGCCCGCCGACTTTGTACGCCAGCGCCCTGATGTCCGGGCTGCGGAAGCCAATCTTCACGCCGTCAACGCACAGATTGGTGTCGCGCTGGCCAATCGGCTGCCGCAAATTACGCTCACCGGAAATCTCGGCATCTCCTCAAGTGCGCTGGGCAATCTGTTTTCGCCGGGGACATTGATCTGGACTGTCGCGGGCGGTGTGGCGCAGCCGATTTTCAATGCCGGAGCCCTCGAAAACAAGCAACGCGCGGCCGAAGCGGCGACAGACCAGGCTGCCGCGCAATATCGTTCGACTTTGCTCACAGCGTTCCAGAATGTCGCTGATGTCTTGCGCGCGCTACAGATCGACGACAAGGCCATCGCCACGGCAGCCGCAGCCGAACGGGCCGCTGGCCGAAACTTCGATCTCCTGCGCAAACAATTGGCCCTGGGCCAGATTTCCCTGCCACTGCTGATTCCAGCGCAACAGGCTTATGTGCAGACAGTGCTCGCGCGCATCCAGACAGAATCCTTGCGTTTGTCCGACACTGTCGCGCTGTTTCAATCGCTGGGAGGCGGCTGGTGGAACCGTCCGGGGCCGCTGACGATGCCTGCGGCTGAACCCAATATCCTGTTGCCCGAAATAACAACGCCCGCTGCTGGCGCGAACCGGCCAGCAGCAAATGGGCATACGTGAGAGTTGGAAAATTCCGCTGCGGCTTTTGAACGGTTCAGCCTCCGGGTTGCGATGCCGTGGCGAACAGGCTAGAGATTCACGACAATCAGGCAGCGGTTTTTTTAGTGAAAGCCCTTGCTCCCTTCAGGCAATGGATCAGCATTCACGTTTTTTGACACGTATGTCAGAGCGTGAGCGGGTCGAATGGGATCAACCCCCGGAGTTTCAAAAATCTTGGCCGGACCTGACGGCAATTCCGCCCTGCTGGAGGCGATGACACGCGCTGCGCTGGAAGCGGGCGAGCTTGCCATGCGCTATTTTCGGGCGGGCGAGAAAACCAGTGCTTCTATCCAATTCAAGGATGGAGGTTCGCCGGTCAGCGAAGCCGATCTGGCGGTCGATCAACTCCTTAAACAGCGGCTTGAACTCTTGGTGCCGGAGGCAGGCTGGCTCTCTGAAGAGACCGCCGACAATTCCGAGCGGCTTGAAAAGCGTCAGGTTTTCATTGTCGATCCTATCGACGGGACCCGCGCCTTCATCAATGGCGACGCGCGTTGGGGAATCTCGCTGGCGCTTGTGGAGGCCGGGCGGCCTGTCCTCGGCGTCCTGCAGATGCCTGCCCTGGCGCAGACTTTTGCGGCAGCCGAAGGCCGGGGGGCAACGATGAACGGAACCGCGATCACGCCCTCCCGGCATTCGGAAT
>CAMDKB010000498.1 GCA_945901195.1 Rhizobium sp. Q54 | reverse complement strand
GTTTCGCAGGCCGTTGGCGTCGCCAACATTCAATACGACGTGCGAGAGTTCAACTGGATCGGCAACACCATCGACTCGCCCAATGTAGTCAATACCTGGCACACATCTGATGTTCGCAGCGTCGAGGATGCAACGCAGCGCGAAGTCATTCTGGGGGCAACGGCGGGCAGCTATGCGGTCGTGTATCCGCCGGTCATGAATGCCTTGCTCGGCACGAAGTTCAAGATCGTGACCGGCTATGCAGGGGGCAATGAAGTCAATCTGGCCATGGAACGCGGGGAAGTTCTGGGGCGCGGAGCCAATTCGTGGGCATCGTGGAAATCGACAAAGCCCGACTGGGTGGCGGACAAGAAAATCATCGTACTCACGCAGGTGGCGTTGAAGCGCGATCCTGATTTGCAGGACATCCCGCTGCTGATGGAACTCGGCAAGACCGAGTTTGACCGCAAGGTCTTGCGCTTTCTTTCTGCGGATACTGCCATTTCGCGCGCGATTGTAACGACACCGGGTGTGCCGCCCGAACGTGTCACGACGTTGCGCCGGGCCTTCGACGCCACGATGAAGGATCCCGAATTTCTCGCCGAGGCAGCCAGGACGAAAATGGACATTGCAGCCTCAACCGGCGAAGAGTCTCAGGCGGTCGCGACTTCGCTCATCAATACAGAAAAAGAAGTCGTGATGCGGGCAAAGGAATTGATGGACGCAACACGCTAATTATATCCGGGCTCGCGGTGTCCGGCTTTGGGGAGGGCATATGATGCTGAAAGCAAAGGCTGGGTTTCTGCTGACTGGCATGGCTTTGGGCCTCCTGATCTTGCCGGCGCAAGCGCAAGATGTTTATCCGTCGCGCCGCATTACCGTGCTCGTGGCGGCAGGTGCTGGCGGCTTTGCCGACGGTGTTGCACGCATCGTCAGTGATCGGCTTCAGGTTTTGCTGGGCCAGCCGGTGATTGTGGAAACGAGGGCAGGCGCGGGCGGAAATATAGGCGCACGCGCTGTCGCAAAATCTGCACCGGATGGCTACACGATCCTTGTCTCCACCACATCGATGGCGATCAACGAGACGTTGTATGAGAACATGGGCTATGCGACCAACGAGATCGTGCCTGTCGCCATTGCAGGTTCCTCGCCTGAAGTAATCGCGGTGCATCCCAGCCATCCGGCAAAGACGCTGGCCGAGTTTCTGAAGCCCACAGACGGATTGCCTGTTCAGTATGGGACAGCGGGTAATGGCAGCGGCTCACATATTGCTGCCGAATATCTGTTTCGTGTGATTGCAAAAGCGCCCGCGCAGCATGTGCCGTTCGCTGGCGGTGCGCCCGCCGTCGCCAATGTGATCGCCAACCAGCTCAATGCTGTTGTTGCAACCATGCCTGCGCTGACCGAACATATCCAGGCAGGCACATTGCGAGGCCTCGGCGTCGCCAGCGCCAAACGTCCCAAGGCGATCCCGCAGGTGCCCACTCTGGCGGAAGGTGGCTTTCCCGATTATTTTGCAGCGTCGTGGGTTGGATTTTTTGTGCCCTCGCCGACACCTGCGGCCATTTCTTCCCGGCTGAATACTGCCATCAACGATGCGTTACGCATACCCGATGTGCAGGCGCGGCTGGAAAAGATCGGGCTGGAAGTCACGATCAACGACATGCCCGCCACGGCGAAATATTTTCAGGACGAGATCGCGTTCTGGAGCAAGCGGGTGACTGCAATCGGCATCAAGGTGAAGTAACTTGCGGGGCGCGGAAACCCGCGCCCCTGCTAGTGTTGGCTTACAGGGCCTCAACCGCTGGCATCACTTCGCTGCGGAACAATTCCATCGAGCGCAGGGCCTGGGGGAAAGTCATCGTGCCGAAGAACATATAGGTGATGAGGTAATTCAGGCCCATTTCCTCTTGCTGTTCAGCAATCACCCGCTTCACCGTTTCCGGGCTGCCGCAGATAACGGTCCCCGATTTGATGTTGTCGTCGAGATCGGGGGAACCGGGCACGTTCAGGCGTTTGACGAAATCATTGTTGGCGTGCACGCGCAGCAGATAGGTCAGGTTTTCATGGTAATGGGTGACGGCGGGCGCGGCGATGGCGCGGGCCTGCTCGTCGGTATCGCCGACGATAACCTGACGCGACACGCCGATCGCGCATCCGCCTTTGAATTCGGGCTTGTAATGGGCAGGGCCGCCGCGTTTGGCAAGCGCTTCACGGAAGGCGTCGATATTGCGTTTGGCCAAGGCGTTGGGGCCGTTCGAGGCGAAATGCATGCCGTGGTCGCCGGCCCATGTCGCGCCTTCGGTATTTGACGAGCCATACCAGTATGCAGGCGTGGGCTGCTGCAGAGGACGCAGCGGCATGGGCACATCCTTGTAATTATAATGCGGACCTTCGTAGGTGAGCATCTCGCTGCGCAGCGCGGTGTCGAGGCATTTCCATGCGTCGATGAAGATTTCGCGGGATTTTGAATGATCAATCTTGTGATAGCCAAGTTCGAAGGGTGAAACACCGCGTCCGACGCCCACTTCCATCCGCCCCTTGCTCATGTGATCGAGCATGCAGATTTCCTCGGCCAGCCGCAGCGGCGAATAGAGCGGCAGCAAATAGACCAGCGGTCCCATGTGAATGCGCTTGGTGAGCCGGGCGACTGCGCCAAGATAGGCGCCGGGGACTGGCACCATATTCAGGGGCGAAGCGTGATGTTCAGCCACATGATAGCAATAGAAGCCGGCCTCATCGGCAATCTGGACGAATTGCAGGCGCTCGTCGATCTGTGTGGCAAAAGAGCGATCTGATCTGTCGACGTGATCGAAGAGTCCAACTTTCATATTTCCTCCAGCGGCGCTGTGGCCGGTTTGTTGCTACCTTGCTTTAGCGGTGAAGGGCGGCCGGTTCAATCGCCTGATCACGTCAGGTCGCGTCTGATCACGTCCGCGCAGGTGCGGCCGCCGGGGAGGGGGCCTCATCGGGCATGCGCCTTGGCAAGAGCGTGACGGCCAGCAGAATGGCGGCTGCGCAGGCAGACAGAATAACGAACAGCCGGTCAAATCCCCAGTTCGCGTAAACCCAGGCGATGAAGGGAATGGAAACCGACATCACGGAAAAACTCAGCACATAACGTGCGCCATAAACCTGCGCGCGCAATTCACTTTTGGCCATGCGGCCGATGAGATAGTCGTTGATTGGCACTTGTCCGAATGCGCCGACCATGAAGCAGAAGGTTACAATCAACGCAGACCAGCCAAACAGACCGGGCATCAGCCCGAAGAATACAGTCTGCGCGAGCGCTGCCACGATAAACACATTGCGCGGGCCGTAGCGATCAAG
>CAMDKB010000497.1 GCA_945901195.1 Rhizobium sp. Q54 | reverse complement strand
CGCGAACGCAATCTCGTCGAGCGCTTCTTCTGCATTATCAAGCATTTTCGGGGGATCGCGACACGCTACGAGAAGACCGCGCGAAACTTCCTCGCAGGGCTGCATTTGGTTTGCGCTATCGTTTGGCTCAAATGACGACAGGCCCTAGTTAAATCGAAAAACAAAAAGAGTTGTCTTCAGGAGCGTCAGTTATGTCGAAGATCTATGAGAGTCAAACCCAATCCGCAGCGTTGACCGGTAGCATGCGTGATTTCCGCGTCCCCGCAGGCAATGACCTCGTTGCGCGGGTGGACAGCTTTTATAATTGGCAGAATACGCGCCGTCAGAGCGGGGTGTGGCCCTTTTCCCGCGCAACGGAAACCGGTGCCGGCGCAGAGTGTGAAGCATCCGATGACAGCGGCAACAAGATGACTGGCGTCAATTTTGCGTCCCAGGATTATCTGAGCCTTTCGTCAAATCCGCATATCAAAGCCGTCGCGCGCGAAACCCTTGAGCGCTATGGAGTCCACAGTGCAGGGTCGCCGGCTCTGGTCGGCAATACATCCCATTCCGTGAAGCTCGAACGCCGCATCGCCGAATTTCTTGGCATGGAAGAAGCCATTCTCTACCCGACGGGTTGGGCGGCAGGTTTCGGGGTCATCCGGGGCCTTGTGCGCTCGGCCGATCATATTGTCATGGATACTCTATCGCACACCTGCCTGCAGGAAGGCGCCAACGCTGCCACGCGCAATATCTATCAGTTCCGCCACCTCGATATGGAACATTGCGAAAAATGGCTGAAGACCATTCGCGCCAAGGACACTGAAAACGGCATCATGGTCGTGACCGAAGGGCTGTTCTCCATGGACAGCGACACGCCTGATCTTCTGGCGATGCAGGAACTTTGTCACCAGTACAACGCAACCTTGATGGTCGATGTCGCCCATGATCTTGGCGCGCTTGGCGAAACGGGACGGGGTCATATCGGCATCCAGAATATGCTCGGCAAGATCGACATCGTCATGGGCAGCTTCTCCAAGACGTTCGCGTCGAACGGCGGTTTCGTTGCCTGCCGCACCCGTGCTCTGAAAGAATATCTGCGCTTCTATAGCCCTTCCTGCACATTTTCCAATTCGCTCTCGCCAGTTGCAGCCGCTGTCGTACTGGAAGCCTTCAACATCGTGGACTCGGCTGAAGGGCTCAACCTCCGTGCCGATCTCATGCGCAACGTGATGAGCTTGCGCATGCACCTGACAAAGTCTGGCATGGATTATTACGGCGATCCTTCTGCCATTGTGGCAGTGAAGATGGGCTCTGAGGCGCTGGCGCGCCTGGCCAGCAAACGCCGGCCTGACCTCGGCCTTCTTGCGAATCTGGTCGAGTACCCGGCTGTCGCCAAAGGCGCCGCGCGCTTCCGCATGCAGGTTATGGCGGGCCACACTGAACAGAACATCAGGGATGCGGTAGCGCGTCTCGATCGTGCCCGCAAGGAAGCCATGGCTGAAATTGAAAGCTCAAATGCGCCTGCGTTGATGAACGCTGTCGTCTGATATCTTTCCGCAGCGGAAACGGCAAAACGCGCGAACATGTTCGCGCGTTTTTGCATATGAAGTAAATGTGCCGTCTAAAATCGGTATGTCAGGCCTGTGTGGACGACAAGTGGATCAAGTTTCACGTCCGATTTTGTCGCCGCCCCGCCCAGCAGACCTGTCGCGGTGGTGCGAAGATAGGCTTTCTTGACGTCGACGAACATGCCCCATTTCTCGTCGAACATGTAATTGGCGCCAATCTGCCCGGCGAATCCGACGGAATTGTTCACCTTCAGATTGGTAAGAGCGCCATCCTTTTGGCCAAAGATGATCAGAAATGTTGGCCCCGCGCCGACATAGGGCTGGAACTTGCCAAAGCCTTTGAAGTGATAGCTTGCAGTCAGAACCGCCGGTCCATACGTAGCGGTTCCAAGCCGGCCCAATCCGGCGACCGTGCCCCGGCCCATGAAATCCACTGTAGGCGGGAAGCCGCCTGTCGCCGACACAGCGATCTCGGGCGTGATGAAATATCCAACTTCCACGGCTGCTGTAAGTTGTGACGCGACGCGAACACTGGCGCCGGGTACACCAGCGCCGAGCAGGCTCACTTTTGCGCTTTCATTCAGAAAGATTCCACCAGGCCCGATGTGGACAAAAAATGGCAGTGAAGTCGTCACGGCTGGCGGCGGCGCATAGCTGGCAGGTACATCGGCTGCAATTGCGCCGCTCGTCAGACAGCTGGCGAGCAGACCAAGAATGAGTTTAGTTTGATTTCCCATCACTTCCCTCAGCACGCGAATTGCGTCTTACTTCTTCCGTCCGTACTCAGTGGGTCTCATAGCCGGAAGCTTTTGGCCATCTGAGGCCGATTGTCTGATCAGAACTTGTAGCTGGCGCCGATACGGATCGCATGGTTGCGCGCATGTTGCGTACCGCTGGCCCCCGGGAATGCGATCACCGAATTGTTCCAGAAGCGGGGATAGGCAGTGAAGCGATACTCGGCCCGCAAGGTGAGATAATCCGTGACGGCATGTTCGACACCAGCGCCGCCTGTAAATCCTGCAAGGGTCTTGTTGAAGGTTTCGCTGACACCGGGCCAGTTCGTGTACTTGTATTCAAATTGCCCGATGGCGGCGCCGGCCGTCGTATAGAGCAGTGTTCTATCGAAGGCATAGCCAAGGCGGCCTCTCAATGAACCTTGAAAGTTCATTCGCGAGGAGACGCGACCGCCGGGATTGAATGGCGCCAGGGGCGGGTCGACAAAGCCGCCGTGAATGTCGCTGACTTCCGCGTCGGCTTCGATGCCGGCAACGATGTTACCTAAATGGGCAAGATACTCGTAGTCGAAGACAATGAAATGAACCGGGACATGCTGACGCGTCGCCTCGTTCGTCAGGGCTTTACGGTTGTAAGCGCCATCGACGGTCCCAGCGGCGTCGCGATGGCGTCTTCAGAAATGCCTGATCTGATCCTGATGGACGTCGCGTTGGGCGAAATGGACGGTTGGGAAGCCACGCAGTTGATCAAGGCCAATCGCTCGACCGCAAAGATACCGATCATCGCGCTGACGGCTCATGCTCTGGCAAGTGACCGCGACAAGTCCATCTCTGTCGGTTGCGTCGATTTCGACACCAAACCCGTGGATTTCAGCCGTCTTATACCATCTCCCTTGATGCGTGACTCGTTCTGGCTATCCAAATCAGTCGGTGTCTGATTCATTCGTGGCGAACGAGGAGGTTCGTCATGTCTTTGCCTATTCCCCTGCGCGCGGATTTCGACGCGAAAACGCTTCGGAGTTTGGC
>CAMDKB010000496.1 GCA_945901195.1 Rhizobium sp. Q54 | reverse complement strand
CATTGCGGGCCTCGCCAAAAACCAGTTTTGCGCGCGATGACGGTGCTGGCATTGCAAAGTCATCAATCGTCAATTCGTAAGCGCCCAGATGCCCCTTCGCAGCCCTGATCTTGCCGCGATAGACGGGAAACTCGTTTTGCCGGGGCGGCGCAACATCCCCCGGCGCAACCAGAAGCACCGTGATATCCAGCCTGTCCGCCAGCTTACGGCCTGCTTCAATCGCCAGTTCGTCGCGCCCGTAGATCAGGGTAACGCCACCGCTTTCGAGCGTAACCAGCGAGATTGGCGGCATGGGCTCGGCTGCCGCCGCAATCAATGCAGCCATCTTGGGGCCTGCAGCCGCCGCGTCTTTCGACCAGCCTGCCGTTTCGCGAATGTTGACGAAAACCGGCATGTCCTCCCGTCCGGCTTCTTCGGCAATCTCCGAAAAAAGCGGCGCCTGTGCCGAACAGGCAACGATGATTTCGCCGGGCCGCGCGCAAGCAGCACGCACTTGATCCAGCCCCGCGCCGCAGAACTGATGCCCTTCCACCACGCGCGCGCAAAGGGCTTCGCCCGCCGCTCGTGGCGCCAGCGGCATCGTCCGCTCGCAGGAGCAGATGAACAAAGTCGGTCCGGAACTAGCCATTTTCCCCTCCGCCCCCCAATTTTCACCCGGCACTCGACCGGAAGCGGCTCGCAACCTAAATAGTAACTTGGCACCGAAATCAAACAGCCACCTGGAAAACCGACCCTGTCAGACCGCGACCTTGACCTGCCCCCCGGTTTTACGCAGCTCAGCCTGCGCGAAAGCGGTGATGCCTTTGAAAAGGCCTGCGCCATCGCCGCCAGCCACGGCGCGGGTACGCTCGTGCGCGTATCCCGCTTCGATATCATCGAATTTGCGGTAGTGCTGGAACCCGCCGAACAGCTGTCGAGCGCACGCCGGGCCTTCTTTGCCGGCATGCATGCGCTGGCCGATGCACTGGCGGTCCACGCCCCGCCCGAGTGCGATCTGGCATTTGAATGGCCGGGCACGCTGCGCCTTGATGGCGCGATGCTCGGCGGCGGGCGGCTCGCCTGGCCACAAGCCTGTCGCGAAACAGACGTTCCGGATTGGTTGGTCTTCGGGGCCATGTTGCGCGCCGCCGACATGACCCATCTTGACCCCGGCTTTGCGCCGGATGCGACGACGCTAACTGCCGAGGGCTTCGAGATCATCGATGGCGACATGATCATCGAAGGCTTCGCGCGCCATCTGATGACAGCCTTTGATCTTTGGAATGAGCGCAATTTCAGGGCCGTCGGCGAAGACTATCTTGCCCGTCTGCCCAAAAAGCTCGCTGCTGAAAAGCGCATTCTAGACGAAAATGGCGACCTGCTGACCACCCTGCCCGCCGGTGGCCCACCCCTGCGCAAAAGCCTTCTGGAAGGATTGCGGGCCGCTGCATGGTATGATGTTGTCCAGCGCATGCCGAAAGTGAGCTGATCCGCCGTGAAATTGCTTCGCACCATAAGGCTCGATCCATCCGACACATTCGTGTTCGAGCGCGCCGCTGAACCGGGCGAATGGGCGGTATCCGGCTCGTTCCTGTTTCTGGATTGTGACGCTTCATCGCTTTCCACAAAGGAACGCCACGCCCTGCGCTCGGGCTTTCTCGGCACGGTATCGCTCGGGTTTTCAACCCTCGCCACGGTGAGTGACATCAGCAAAACCGAATATGCTGATGTCATCGAACATCTGGCGCAGGCATTTATGAGAAAGCTTGGCGCGCCAGATATGGACAGCGCCCGGGCGGCAGCCCAAGAGGAAGTCCATTACGCGCAGACGCTGTGCGACTATCCCATCAACACGCTGATCGCCGTGCAGCGTTCGCTGGATGAGACTGGCGCAGTGCGCGAACAATTCCGCACCCTGCGCCCGCGCGAGGAAAATGCCGGACAGGATGGCCTGCACACCTTTGCGCGCGCCTTTACCTTTCACGAAGTCGATGATGCTGAAGACGAACCTGCCGCACAAAATGCGCCCGCCGATCATGTCGATCTGCTCGCGCTGACAAAAGGCGCGCAGCCATGATTGAAAGAACACAAGACGCCATGCGCGAATTCTGGGTCTCATCAGGCCACCATCTCGCCCGCCAGACTGAAACTGGCAAACTCGCTGTAACACCCGAACTGCTGCTCGCCTATCTGGCGCGCCCGGAACTCGCGCCGCCTGATGACGCCTGCGATGTTGAACGCGATATCTATGCCGCCTTGCGCGATAATCCCCTCTGCACCGTACCGGCTTCACGGATCAGCGCCATGGCTGATCCAGACGCGCGTGAAAACTGGGATGTGTTCCTGCGCTATCGCGATCTTCTGGTCAGCGCCGGAACGATTGAAGACGCCTATACCGCGCTGTTTTCTGTTGGCCGCGTGAATCTGCCGCCACTGTTTGTGGATCAGATGGCGCATATCATTTTGCGCAACGCCCTCGATGGCTGCAATGATCCCTATACCTTGCGCGCAGGCGAACTCTTCTACCGCGCGCAGAAGGCGAATGTGCGCGATGGCGCCCTGCTGCTGGCCGATCTTGAACTCATCGAGGAACAGTCTAAAGCCCGCGAGGCCATGCGCCAAGTGTCGCCGCTCACGGCCATGCTGAGTGGCGAACCCGGTGATGATCTGGATGTCATGGACAACACAAATGCCTGGACATACTGGTCTCGTTCCGACGCCAATTCCATGGTCATGAATTTCGGCGGCAATCCAGCCTCACGCAATGGCCTTGCTCGCGCTATCACCACCTGGATAACGCATCTGACAGGACATCGAGTCAGCGTTGAGGCCGCAGACGCCATGAGTGACAAGGACTGGCGCTGGTTCATCGGCCTCGATCCGGAAGGCACACGCATCGGCAATGCCCTGTGGCGGGGCGACATTCTGGCGCCAGACGATATCGCCAGCACCGCTGCATTTTTCAGGCTTGAATTCGCCAATCAGTCCATCGTCAACAGCAAGGTACGCGGCAAACCGGTCTGGCTGATTCTGGGCATGTCGAACGACAAGGTGATCCGCATGAAGCCGCAAAATCTGATTGCCGGACTGCCGCTCGCCACGACGCAGACAGCCGGGAGCGTACAATGAACGCCGCCATCAGACAGGTCGGCGTTGTACTGCGCCGGAGCGAGGTCAATCACGCCTGGGTTGCCCACGTCTGGTCGCCCGAAGCCATACTTCCTGATCCACCCTCCGCTGCAGCGGGAGCAAGCCTCGGGCGCAGCGGCGACTCGGAGCTGTTTTATGGCGGCATTGGAACGCTGGAACTTTATCGTTCAGAGACCGGATTTTACC
>CAMDKB010000495.1 GCA_945901195.1 Rhizobium sp. Q54 | reverse complement strand
CGCAGCTTCCTCTCAACCGCACGGAAGCAGGGCTGGAATATCGTCGAAGCACTGACCTGCGACCCGGCTCACCTCACAAAGAGGCTGCGCACGGCTTGAAACAGTGTGGGTACCTGGGCAGTTACGGTAGTGGTTGTGCTCAGTCTATTGCAATCTAATTTGGCGATTAGCCCCTCCGGCAGCTTCACTTTTCAGATAACGCATTGGGTCAATAGGCATTGTTTTCTCCCTTAGCTCAAAGTGAAGCACTGGGCCTGACTGACCGTCTTGAGCCGAAAGCGTACCGAGATTTTGACCCTTCCGAACATTATCGCCGCGCCTCACGGACAAGGCTGATAAGTTCGCATACACGCCCGTTAAATCATCGCAGTGGGAGATTAGGACAACTTTTCCATACCCTCGCAGATCGCCAGAGAAAGTAACCCTTCCATCCCATGACGCTACTACCGGATCATGTTCTTGGCCAAGAATATCAATTCCAGCGCTGGAAGCCCCCTTCGAGCCATCGGAAAAGCGCCGAACCAGCGAGCCATATACGGGCCATTCAAAATCATTATCTCTGACGCAGCTTGCTGTTTGCATCTGCCTTGAAGAGCCGCCAGATATACTTTGAGGTGCCGCATCATCATGCATTTCCTGAACCGAATGCTGATCCAACCCCCAATCCAGATAAGTTATGGGTGATGACGGGACGCAACCCGAAGCGCTTATGAGAATAGGCAGCCACCAACCCTGTCGGCAGAGTTCACGAAAGTAAATCAGTTTTGTATATGATGTCGACACGAATTTCCGCGTCATCCCATTGTTTCTAATAGTATAACTATTTGTAAATCAATTCCGCTGTATCCATTCTGGGTACACGGAGACCACAATGCAATCCCTCCCTCAGTCAGCGCGCCAAAAGAGATATTCTAGCGTCAAAAGGCGTATTGCGCGCCGGATCAGACAGGCGCGTGAAAATGCAGGGCAGCGCAAAAAAAGCCGCATAAGCATGGAGCAACTGGCGAGCCAGCTGCAGATGTTTCCCAAGAGGATGTGGGAGATCGAGAACGGATTGCTGGCAGTCGATTCAATTGAATTGGCTGAGATCGCTGGGGCACTGGGTGTCCATCCGGGTTGGTTTTATGGAGGAGGCAATTGGGAAGAATGGAGCCTGATTTCCAGCCCCAACAACGCAACTATGGGCCTAGCAATGTCTATTTCTGAGCTAGACCATGCCTCGAGGCACGTGATCGAAAAACTGATAATTATGATGGGAAAAAAACCGCTATGAAGGCGGGCGCCCGGCATGCAGGGCCGAAGGCACCAGTATGCCGTCCAGGAAGCCCATGCCGGCGCGCAGGATGGGGACGAAAACCAGCTTCTTGCCTTCGATCTTCGGAGCCTCCATCCGGGTCAGCGGCGTTTCGATCTCCGCCCGGCACAACGGCAGGTCGCGTGTCACTTCATAGCAGATCAGCATGCCGATCTCGTTCAGCAGGGCGCGGAAATCCTTGGTGGAGGTCTGCTTGTCCCGCATCAGGCTAAGCTTGTGCTGCACCAGCGGATGATCGACGACGGTAACGCCCTGCATGGCCTATGCCTCTCTTCTGCCTGCCGATTAAGTCGGCACCGGCATTCCGGAACAAGCCCACGGGACGCGCCAAATGGGGATGGCATCCCGGCTTCGCCTGCGCTACCTCTTGCGGAGGGAAAAAGACAGGCCGAAGAGCGCGTTACGGCCTGACGCAACCACTTCCGCGAAGGACGAACGATCCATGTCCGCCACGCCGAACAATCTCGACGCCTACTGGATGCCGTTCACGGCCAACCGCGCCTTCAAGGCCGCGCCCCGCATGATGGTGGCCGCCGAGGGCATGCATTACACCACCGGTGATGGCCGCAAGGTGTTGGACGGCACGGCGGGCCTGTGGTGCTGCAATGCCGGCCATGCGCGCCCCAAGATCGTCGAAGCCATCTCGCGCCAGGCGCGCGAGATGGATTATTCCCCCGCCTTCCAGATGGGCCATCCCAAGGCGTTCGAACTGGCATCGCGGCTGGTGCGCCTGATGCCCGGGGCACTGGATCATGTCTTCTTCACCAATTCCGGTTCGGAGTCGGTGGAGACGGCGTTGAAGATGGCCATCGCCTATCATCGCCTAAACGGCCAAGGGGAGCGTGTGCGCCTGATCGGGCGCGAGCGCGGCTATCACGGCGTCAATTTCGGCGGCATGGCGGTGGGCGGCATGACCGCCAACCGCAAGATGTTTGGCTCGCTGGTCACGGGCGTCGATCACATGCGCCACACCCATGGCGACCCGCGCAATTTCTTTGCCAAGGGCGAGCCGGAATTCGGCGCCGAACTGGCCGATGATCTGGAGCGTCTCTGCACCCTGCACGATCCGTCAACAATAGCCGCCGTGATCGTGGAGCCGGTGCAGGGTTCGGCGGGCGTCTTCGTGCCGCCAAAGGGCTATCTCAAGCGGCTGCGCGAAACCTGCGACCGCCACGGCATCCTGCTGATCTTCGACGAGGTCATCACCGGCTATGGCCGCCTAGGTACGCCTTTCGCCGTGGATTATTTCGGCGTCGAACCCGACATCGTCACCACCGCCAAGGGCCTGACCAATGGCGTCATCCCCATGGGCGCGGTCTTTGTCCAGAAGAAGATTCACGACGCCTTCATGCAGGGCCCGCCCAATGCCGTCGAGTTCTTCCATGGCTACACCTACTCCGCCAATCCGATGGCCTGCGCCGCCGCGCTGGGCACGCTGGACACCTATGCGGAAGAAGGTCTGCTGACACGCGGCGCGTCACTGGCAGGCTATTGGGCCGATGCGGCGCACAGCCTGAATGACATTTCCATCGTGGCGGACATCCGCACCCTTGGGCTGATCGCGGGCATCGAACTCAGGTCCATCGACGGCAAGCCCACCGCGCGTGCCTTTGACGCCTACCTCAAATGCTTCGCCGCCGGGCTGCTGGTGCGAACCACAGGCGACATCATCGCCCTGTCGCCGCCACTGATCGTCGAGAAGGCGCAGATCGACGAGATTTTCGACACCATAAGAACCGTATTGCAGCAGGTAGCATGACCATCATTCCGCATCTTATCGCCGGCAAGCTGGTCAGCGGCGCAAGCGGTTCGCCCGTCTTCAATCCTGCCACCGGCGAACAGATCGCCACCGTGCCCACGGGCGGCGCGGCAGAGGTCGATGCCGCCGTCGCTGCCGCATTGGCGGCCCTGCCCGGCTGGGCCACGACCACACCTGCCCGGCGCGCCAAGGTGATGTTCGAAGCCCGCCGCCTGTTGGACACGCGCAAGGACGAGCTGGGGCG
>CAMDKB010000494.1 GCA_945901195.1 Rhizobium sp. Q54 | reverse complement strand
TTTGCAGCAATCATCGCCAGCGCATCGGATTGATCGCCATATTTCTGAAAATAAGCTTCAGCGATTTTCCCGAAAATTCCGGCAAAGCCATTGGGGTTGTCGCCGTCCTCAGGCAGATAGGAAGCCTTTAAAAGGTTGCGGCCGATTTCGGCCGGCGGAGTCTTCGTCATTTGCTCAACGCCCACAACGAGCGTGCAGCGCGCGCGCCCGGATTCAATGGCGCGGATTGCCGTATGCACAGCGGCAGAACCAGTGGCGCAGGCGTTTTCAAGACGTGTCGTCGGTTTGAATCGAAAGGCCGGGTTGGCCTGCAGTATCAGCGAGGCAGTAAAATCCTGCGCGCTGAACCCGGCGTTGAAATGCCCGAGAAAAATTTCGTCGACTGCGGCCGGGTCGATGCCGGCGTGAGCAATGGCTTCGCTGGCCGCGCGCACAACCAGCGACTCGACGGTTTCGTTTTCGTGTTTGCCGAAGGGCAAATGCGCCCATCCGATGATATTGGCGGTCATGTCCGGCTCCGCAATTGGACGTTATTGCTGATCGTCAGGTTAACGATGTCCGATGCGAAACGCGACTCTGTCCTTTGGCTAATTCCAATCATTGCTGGCGCTTGCCGATGTGATGAAGAAACCCTGTATCCTGGTTGGAGTTAATCGCCGCCGCCACATCCGCCACCGCAACTGCTGCCACTATCGCCTCCGCCCCCATCTCCCGAAGTTGAATCACCGCTGCTGCTGCCGCTGTCGCCAAAGCCGTCCGTGCCGCCGTCAACGGACGAACTGGCAAAGTCTCCCCCGCATTGGGTTCCGGACGCACCATTGCGCCGCAAGGATTCACAATTTGTCTTGTAAACATAGCCGTTGGGGATCTTGTATTTGGTATCAAGCGCAAAAAGCAGCGGCATACGGGATGGATTGCGAGGATTAATGCTTTCCTCCTTGCAGGAGTGCCACCAAACGCGGCGCAGTCCCGCGTTACTCGATTTCTGATTCGGCTCAAGCCGCACCGCTGGCGTGTGGTGCAGGAAGCGGCCGAAGGCTCCGTTGCAAAAGGCCTGATAATCCCGCGTGTACAGGATGAATTCATGCCACAGGTCGTCCGCCACCTGCGACGGCATGGCGACGTATTTTCTGCCACTTTTCAGATATGCGAGAAAAAACTGTCGCAGTCCATGACTGATGAGGGACGTCTCCTTGCGGGTAAATTGCGGATACTTTTCCGTGAGCTTGTCCAGCAGGCGGGGAGGCCAGATATAATTCCGGATAAATGCCTCGCGTTGCTTTTCCTTTAGTTTCAGGTGGAACCGGCCCGCAATCAAGGCGGCGATAATTGAGGTAACTGCCAGCAACACAATGACGTTGGTGCTCAATTGAGGCTCCTGTTTGCCGAGCATGATCCTGTTGGACGATGGGTCGCAGATCGGTTGCGTTAACCTGATGATACCATTGAGCTTACAGCACTTTATCCCGGGGTGGCGCGGGGTTTCAATTTATGGCATAAAGCGTTAGGGGTAGGTTAAGTTTTAGAGAAGTGCAAGGGTGCGTCCAGATCGCCACCCGCGAACCAAGAGGCAGTACATATGGCGGTTCCCCACGCACCCAAGCTTTTTGCCGCGACCGGGTTGCTGATTGGTCTTTGCACAGCAACTCAATCCACAGCAGCTCCTGCCCTTGTTGTCGATGCATCGTCCGGCGAAGTGCTTCATCAGGAAGATGCGACGCGGCCCTGGTATCCTGCATCTGTCACCAAGTTGATGACCGTTTATGTTGCGCTCAACGCTGTGCGTACGGGGCGTCTGTCGTTGCAAACGCCGATGCGTGTTTCCAATCGTGCGGCGCGTGCGGTTCCGTCCAAAATGGGCTTCAAGCCTGGTACGGAAGTTACCCTTGAGAACGCGCTGAAAATCATCATGGTCAAATCGGCCAATGATACCTCCATCACCATTGCAGAGGGCGTTGCCGGTTCTGTTGAGGCCTTTGCTGCTGAGATGAACGATGTCGCGCGGGGCATTGGCATGCGCGAATCAAACTTCGTCAATCCCAACGGTCTGCATAATCCCGCGCATGTCAGTTCTGCCCGTGATATGGCGGTTCTGGCGCGTCGACTGCTTATCGACTTTCCGCAGCACAGTGGGCTTTTCGGCATCGGCGCCCTGCAGCTGGGGCGACGGATTATTCCCACCCATAACGGGCTCATCGGCCGTTATCCCGGCGCTGACGGCATGAAGACCGGCTTTGTTTGCGCCTCCGGTTTCAATGTCGTGGCGACAGCCACGCGTGGCGGCAGAAAGCTGATAGCGGTGGTCATGGGTGCGCCAAACGCCCGCTTGCGTACACTCCAGGCGATGGCTCTGTTCGATGCTAGCTTCTCTATTCGGGGCAGCGGCAGTCCGGAAGCGCTGGCGTCTGTTGGGGGCGTGGCGCCGGATATGCGGCCGGAAATTTGCGGGCCAGGCCGCAAGCACGAAGAAGAAGTACCCATTCCGATTGCGGCGACCACTGCTGGCGCCTTTGTCGCCCACGAAGATTCCGGTTCTGCTGCAGCCTTCTTTGCTGCCGATCAGCGCCGCGGACAAGGTTCCGGGCCGTCTCAGGGCCGCGCGATGGCGAGTTTTGCAGGCGTTGGCTTAGGGCAACGTGAAATTTTACAGCCAATACCGATTTATATTGGGCGGGCTCCTGGTTGGAACGGGAAAATAGCCGGTCCCACCGGTCCTGATGAGGACCCCCTTCCCGAGGTCGCGGAGAAACCCGCAAAGAAGAGCCGGGTTGCGGCACGCGCTCCAGCTTCCACCAAACAAATTCCCGTTGCGGCCAAGCCGGCGCCAGGTGCGAAATCCGCCCAAGGCAAGAAAACTACGGCGGGGCGGCAGGTGGCCCAGGCGACAGCAAAGCCCCCTGTAAAGCCGAGGGGTAAGGTAGCCGCCGTGCCGGCGCAACGGCGCGGGCAGTGACGGCGGTATCAGACCCTTTAAAGCGCAAGCCACAGCCACCGTTCCCGTTTTCGGTCCTGACGGGATTTCTGGGCGCTGGAAAAACCGCGTTACTCAATCGCCTTTTGCGTGATCCGCTGCTCGCCGATACGCTGGTGCTTATCAATGAATTCGGCGAAACCGGGATAGATCATCTGCTGGTTGAAAAAGTCGATGGCGACATGATCCTGATGTCGTCAGGATGTGTATGCTGCACAATCCGCGGCGATCTGATTGATACGCTTGAAGACGTTTTGCGGCGGCATGACAATGGCCGCATGAAGCCTTTCAGCCGTGTGATCGTGGAAACCACCGGCCTTGCCGATCCTGCCCCCGTCCTTCATACGATCAT
>CAMDKB010000493.1 GCA_945901195.1 Rhizobium sp. Q54 | reverse complement strand
GACTGACTGCGATGTGCTTGTTCCCGCCGCGCTGGAAAGCACGGTGCATGAGGGGAATGCGGCGAGCGTACGGGCGCGGATCGTCCTGGAACTTGCGAACGGTCCATTGACGCCGGAAGCGGATGCAATCCTCGACAAAAGGGGCGTTCTTGTTCTGCCGGATATTCTGGCAAATGCTGGCGGCGTCACCGTATCCTGGTTCGAATGGGAGCAAAACCGCGCTGGTGAAAGCTGGCCGTTACAACGCATCCACGATCAATTGCGCGTGCGGATGGAAGAGTGCGGGTTGGCAGTCCTTAACCTGGCGCAGCAGCAGAGCGTGTCATGCCGTGCGGCAGCTTACATGATGGCGTTGAAGAATATCATTACAGCTTGATCATTTGGCAGGCTGGCCGGCATCACCGCTCATTTTGAGCGTAGCGGCCCAATTGATCAGGAGCTCACCGAGCTCCTGATCCGATACAGCCATTGCCGCCTGCTCAACAGGAAACCATTTGGTCTTGCGCAATGCCTTTTCCGGCCAGATACGCCGCTGTTCCTTGACCTGCAGGGGATAGACATCAACACGGCAAAGCCAGACAGCACCATTCTTCTTGCGCTTGAAATAATGAAACTGACCGACGGCTGTATCGGCAATTTCGCCAATCAGCCCGGCCTCTTCGAATGCTTCCTGTGCTGCGGCCTCGTGGCTTGAAATACCCTTCATGGGCCAGCCCTTGGGGATGACCCATCGACCGGAATCAAGCGTCGACACGAGCATGATTTCAAGCTTTTTGCGCCGGCGAAAAGGGAGCGCAGCAATCTGCAGTCTCGGCTCATCCAAGCGGACGTTGGCGGGATGAATTTCCTTCAGGCCCATGATCAGAACAATCGCGTAAGATAGTAAAAGAATACTGCAATAAGACCGGCAGCCGGCATGGTGACAACCCATGCAAAAACGATGCTGCGCGCGATGCCCCAGCGGACCGCCGAAACGCGCCGTGCTGCGCCAACGCCGACGATGGCTCCGGTAATCGTATGGGTCGTAGAGACAGGTACACCGAGCCCGGTCGCCATGAACAACGTGATCGCCCCACCGGTCTCCGCGCAAAAACCCTGCATTGGCGTGAGCCGAGTGATCTTGGATCCCATCGTATGAACGATGCGCCAGCCGCCAAACAATGTGCCAAACGCCATCGCGAACTGGCATGTGATGACCACCCAGAACGGGACGTAAAATTCGCTGCCGAGCATGCCGTGCGAATACAGCAGCACCGCGATGATGCCCATGGTCTTTTGCGCATCATTGCCGCCGTGGCCCAGTGAATACAGCGAAGCTGAAACAAATTGCAGCCAGCGGAATGCTCCGTCTACAGCAAAAGGGCTCATGCGCACGCAGACCCAGGACACCAGCAATACGAGAAGGATGGCGATGGTGAAGCCGACAGCTGGCGAGAGGAAAATTGCGAATGCCGTTTTGGTCACGCCGCTCGCGACCACCGCTGACAATCCGCCCTTGGCTATGCCTGCCCCGAGAAGTCCGCCGATCAGAGCATGAGACGAACTGGAAGGGATCCCGCCAATCCAGGTAATAACATTCCAGGAAATTGCGCCCATCAGGGCGCCAAAGATGACACTGTCATCAACGATATCCGTTGTGATGATGCCAGTTCCAACTGTTTTCGCGACAGAAAGACCGAAGAATAGGAAGGCGATGAAATTGAAAAAGGCCGCCCAGAACACCGCATATTGCGGTCGCAACACACGGGTGGATACAATTGTAGCTATGGAATTGGCCGCATCATGCAGGCCGTTCAGAAAATCAAACGCAAGCGCAACGATGATCAGACCAACCAGAAGATAAAAGGCGATTCCTGCATCCATAACTAAATCTGCCTTCGGTTACAGATGTTCCACTACAATCGCGTTCACGCGGTCGGCTACGTCTTCGAACCGATCAACGACCTTCTCGAGATGACCGTATATTTCGGCGCCGGCAATAAAGGCCATCGCATTGCCCCGGGAATGCAACGCGTAAAGCTTCTTCAATCCGATATCGTGCAGTACGTCGGACTTCTCCTCGATCTTGGTGAGGCGCTCGGCGATGGCGTGGAGTTTGCTCGCATTCTCGGTCATTTTACGCAGTCGCGTCACCGCTTCCACGGTGAATTTGGCAGCCTCAACGATCAAGTCGCCCAACTGCACCATTTCCGGCTCGAATGTTGTAACTTCGTAAAGTACGATAGCCTTGGCGGTCTGGCGCATCTGGTCGACAGCATCATCCATCGAGGAAATAAGTTCATGAATGTCGCTGCGGTCGAAGGGCGTTATGAATGTACGCCGCACGGCCAGCAAGACATCGCGGGTCACTTCGTCTGCGTCGTTTTCGAGCTTATTGATCAACTCGCTGTTGGATGCAATGGAGTCCCCGCCCCTGAGCAACGCCTGCATGGCTGACGCAGCTTCCGTAAGAATGGCTGCGTGCTTGTCGAAATAGTCGAAGAACTTCTCTTCTTTGGGAAGCAGCTTTTGAAACCATCCGAGCATGCTTTTTCTCCGGTGGCATTGCGCCAGCATGTTATGCGGGTCTGAAGACCTGATCGGCCACTGGCCGATTGGCTCGTTCGGGGAACCGAATCGCCAATGTCAGCCTGATATTTGGCATCCAGTTAGGATCATCGCGGCTCGTTGTATATTGGCGCCAGTGGATAATCCACCGGCAGGAGCAAGGCGCGCTGGCGGAGACACCTTGCAGGAACATGCATTCAGTCCGAATATGGCTGGCCAGCGGCCCAGAGGTCGCGGATACGGGAGGAATTCATGATCACACGGCGTCAGGTTTTGCAGACCGGTGCAGCGAGTGCGGCAACCACGGCTCTGGCTTTGCCCCCAGCGCATGGCGCGGTGATCGAGAAACCCGCCAAGCTCATACTGGGCTTTGTTCCCGGCGGATCAACTGACATTGTCGGGCGGTTGCTGGTTGCGCAGCTGCGGGACTATGCATCGAATTTCATTGTCGACAACCGTCCCGGTGCAGGTGGGCGTATTGCGGTACAGGCCGTGAAGGCGGCAGATCCCGACGGCTCGATTCTGGGCATGTCCCCAGCGTCAATCCTTGTGATCTATCCCCATGTTTACAGCAATCTGGGCTACGATCCGCTGAAAGATTTTGAGATTGTGTGCACCGCCTGCTCGGTCACTTTCGGTCTGGTTGTTGGCCCCATGGTGCCTGAAAGCGTCAAGACTTTTCAGCAATTCGTCGACTGGTGCCGCGCCAATCCTGACAAGGCCTCTTTTGGATCCTCCGGCGCCGGCTCAATGCCTCATTTTGCCGGTGTAATGATT
>CAMDKB010000492.1 GCA_945901195.1 Rhizobium sp. Q54 | reverse complement strand
GGCATGGCGGCGACCTCGCGAAACGAAAGCCCGCAAGGATGCCGTCAAAACAATTTTGATATCGAGACCAGACCAAAACCCCGGATTTGTGCGTCAGGTGAATGTGTTACCGTTAGCCCAAACCCAAACGTTGGGACACCAGTGATATTTTATATCAAATATGGATGGTCGTGTAGACAAATTTTAGCGCCCCTGTAGACAAAGTTATTCAGCTTTTGTTCCGCTTCCCGATCAGATCAAGCCCGATGACGAGGCCTTTAGCATGCTCTGGAAGCGAAGCATTTTCCGAATAATGGCGCGCCATGCTGGTCGATCGTTGGCCGAGAATATCTGCAATTGTGCGATCGTCCGCCCCCGCTTCTCTTAGCCTCGTGCCTAAAGTGTGCCGAAGCCCGTGAGGCGCCAGTCCCATTGAAATCACACCCTCTTTTTCTAGCCCCTGTCTAAATGTTCTAAACGACGCGTTAAATCCAGTTTCGGTCCAAGGTTGGCCTTTTGAGGTCACCGCTATCTGTAGAGCGTCAACTTTCGGACGCACCGCTATCTTGTCTATGTTCTGCTATTTGGCGCGCAGGGCTATTTCGGTCCCTGGCTCAAATCACATGGCGTCGAAATTATCTTTGCGTTACCTGGAATTGTTCTGGCGACGCTCTTCGTGACTTTTCCTTTCGTTGCCCGAGAACTGATCCCGCATATGCAAAGTCTCGGCAATAACGACGAAGAAGCCGCGCTGACATTGGGCGCTTCGGGCTGGCAAACTTTTGTCAAGATCACATTGCCGAACGTCAAATGGAGCCTGCTCTACGGTGTGCTGTTGTGCAACGCGCGCGCGATGGGCGAGTTTGGCGCAGTTGCTGTTGTGTCCGGCAAGATCAGGGGGCTCACCACAACGATGCCTCTGCACATTGAGATACTCTACAATGAATATATGAGCGCGGCTGCTTTTGCCGTTGCTTCCCTGTTGGCTTTGCTCGCGCTTGTTACTCTGGCGATGAAGACCTGGCTCGAATGGCGCTTTGCCGATGAAATCGCTGCTCGCAGCGGCCACTGATTCCAAAAGAACTGGAGCATTGTCGTGTCTGTTTCCGTTACTCTTGAAAATGTCGCCAAACAATATGGTGCGTTTGCCGCTGTCAGAGGTGTGTCTCTCGCCATTCAACCGGGCGAATTGATCGCGCTTCTGGGCCCGTCTGGTTCCGGCAAGACAACATTGCTCAGGATGATGGCGGGCCTTGAAGCGATCGATGGCGGAAATATTTTGTTCGATGGGATCGACACCAGCCGGTTGTCCCTGCGTGACAGACGCATCGGGTTTGTATTCCAAAACTACGCTCTGTTTCGCCATATGAGCGTTGCTGACAATATAGCTTTCGGGCTCAAGGTGCGCACCCGCAATGAGCGGCCTTCAGCGTCTGAAATTTCGCGCCGGGTTAGCGGCCTTCTTGAACTCGTGCAATTGGGCGGTCTCGAAAAGCGCTTCCCGTCGCAGATTTCAGGGGGACAGCGTCAGCGCGTTGCGCTAGCAAGGGCGCTAGCAATTGAACCACGTGTATTGCTTCTCGACGAACCCTTTGGTGCGCTTGATGCGAAGGTGCGCAAGGACCTGCGTCAATGGTTGCGCGATCTGCATAGGTAAACCGGGCACACAACGGTCTTTGTAACACATGATCAGGAAGAGGCACTGGAACTCGCAGACCGTGTCGCAATTCTAAACAAAGGCCTGTTGGAACAGGTTGCAGGCCCGGACACAGTTTATGATTATCCGGCAACTGCATTTGTCTGCGACTTTTTAGGCGAGACGAACCGCATCCCTGTCGAATTAGCAGGCGGGCGGGCTCATTTTGAAAATATTCCCGTTTATCAGGGCCTACCAAGCAACTCTCACGGCAAGGCGGAACTCTTTGTACGGCCTCAGCATCTAAAGCTCGTTGAGCCTAACGGCTCACCATTGTCGGGGGCTGTCGAACTGATCCGCCGTCACGGCAGCATCAGACGCGCTGAAGTCGCAATCAAAGGTCTCGCGAAAAGATTGGACATCGACATTGTCAGTCAGATCGTTCCAGCAATCGGTGAATCTGTCGGCGTGCGTATTACACACGCACAGGCCTTTCCTGCCGGATGACTGCTGCGTAGAATCACTCGTGCATGAGCCATCCATTGCCGCCACATGTCTGTGTTGCATAAAGCCCGATATGGCACCCGTCGCTGCTGCCGGTCGCGGACTGTAGTACTCGGCTCCTAAAGGCTATGCTCAAGTTTCATATTTCTTGAATCTTGCACAGACTGGCTAGACTGCCGGCATGCCTGCTTCGGGTCACAAGCGGCATTGGCGGCACGTCGTCCTCCTCGCCCGCTGTTGCTCAGAGAGCCGACATAATGCTGCACCGCGGCAAGCGACGCGATGCGCTAAGCGGGCGATGTTGATCGTCCGGTCCAGGCGCGATGCCCTAAGCCATGGCTATTTCAATACCTGTCCATTTCGTTGCAGGTCTATCGTATCCCTACGGCGAGGGCCGAGTGGCGTACGGCAGTCGTGGCTGCGTGAGAAAATACGAATTGCGGCTTTTTGCGTTCTCGATTCCATAACGTGACAAAGCCCTTTTAGGCATTTACCTTAAGCTGATAAAATACTTGATCCAGCGACGGCCGGTTCGAAACATTCACATTTTTATGCTTATATAGCCATGTTGCTGAGTTGCGTAAGTAAAACGTGAGTGGGCTCATGCGTGATGGTGATACGGTGCACGCCCCCCGCGCGGCGGGTGACCAAGAAGTGTTTGATGGTCTTGTCATCGGCGAGGCCGACATTGTAGGCCTCTTGAGCTATGCGATTTATATCCAGTTCAAGGACGAATGGGCCGCCGAGTTCAGGCGGAAGTTTGGTCGGGCTCCAGATACTCATGAACTCGCTGTTTACGAGCTGGGCGAACAGACCGCACGACGAAAAGTGACATACAGGTTCCTGGCTGATTCACGCCTGACCGGAAAATATGACAAAGGTCAGAATGTGATTGCAGGGCATTCCTTTGTTCAGCGCGCATACGAAAAAGGGGCAAAGGCGGCTATAAACGCAAAGCGGCCCTGGACGGGCTATTTTCCAGTCCTGAAATGGGGACTGGCTATTTTGCTCACGCTTTCGATCGGAGCCGCGGTCTCGGTCGGCCGTGCAGGATTTCACTAGGCATTCTAGTGGTCCCCGTCGTTGATTTTGGTGGGAGCCTCTGAATCACTGTCGCTGTTATCAGCGATTGAGATGATTCGTGTCGGAGAAAGAGATTGGCGTCAAGAAGTACGTTGTGCGGTTGAGCGCCGGGGAGCGTGATCAACTTACCGCTTTGATCC
>CAMDKB010000491.1 GCA_945901195.1 Rhizobium sp. Q54 | reverse complement strand
CGTTCTACGCCATCCTGCGCGCCATTCCTTCCAAACTTGGCGGCGTGCTGTGCATGTTCGGCTCCATTGCCGTACTGGCCTTCCTGCCCTGGCTCGATACATCTAGGGTGCGTTCGGGCGTTTTCCGTCCCGTGTTCAAAGTGCTGTTCTGGTTGTTCGTCATTGTTTGTATCGCCCTTGGCTATCTGGGCGCGCAACCTGCTGAAGGCGGCTACGTGATCGCATCGCGACTGTTCACGGCGCTCTACTTCCTTTTCTTCATATCGCTGCCGTTCATCGGCTGGTTCGAGACGACAAAACCTGTGCCCGCCACGATTGCCGACGCGATATTGGCCAAAGGTGGTTCGTCGGCCTTGATGGCGGGCGCTACCGCGCACGAGAAACCATGAGACGGGCTGTTGGGGATAAGAAAATGAACCGCTTCAAGACAACCCGCATCCTCGCTGCCTCGGCTTTCGTACTCGGGGTTCTGAGCCTCGCCGGCCCGGCAAATTCTGCCGATAGCCACGGAGGAGCCACCGTCGAACGCCAGCATTGGTCATTTGGTGGACCGTTTGGCCACTTTGACAAGGCGCAATTGCAACGTGGCTTCCAGGTTTACCGGGAGGTCTGCAGCGCATGTCACTCGTTGTCGCGCGTAGCCATCCGCACACTGGCGGAAGCCGGAGGTCCCGGCTTTTCCGAAGGCCAGGTAAGGGCGCTGGCCGCCGAGTACAAAATCAAGGACATCAACGACACGGGCGAACCTATTGAGCGCGCCGGTCGTCCTGCGGATATGTTTCCAAAAAACTTCGCGAACGACGAGGCTGCAAAAGCTGTGCATGGCGCAGTTCCGCCGGATCTTTCGGTGATCGCCAAGGCGCGTTCCTATTCGCGCGGTTTCCCGATGTTCCTGCTGGATATGTTTCCAGGTTCTGCCTATCAGGAACATGGTCCCGATTATCTCGTCGCCCTGCTCAATGGATACATCAAGGCTGACGACCAGAAATGGAACGCGGTTTTCCCTGGCAACACCATTGCTATGGCCAAACCTCTCAGCGACGGGCAGGTCGAATATTCAGACGGATCGCCCAAGACGGTTGTCCAGTATTCGCATGACGTATCAGCCTTCCTCATGTGGGCGGCGGAACCGAAGATGGAAGAACGCAAGAAGACAGGCTTGCGTGTCATGCTGTTCTTGCTGGTTTTTGCCGGATTGCTCTATTTCACCAAGAAGAAGATTTGGGCCGACGCGCATTGATGAGCGATGGTTGGGGTGAAATACCAAACGAATTGAAAACCGGGTTCAGGCCCGGTTTTTCATTTTCTGGATCGTGTTTTTCGTTTTGGAAAGTTTGACGTCTGAACAATCATCTGTGACTTCCGTTCCGCAAAGCTTGCATGGCTGGCTATGCATGCATTAGATAATAGACGGTGCTGCAATCGCTGGGTGCATAGCAGCGTTTCCTATGAATTCCGCAAGCGCCGGTTGGTCCGGCTTCCAAGAGGCCTGCATGTCCGGTTCCAAGACGCCTGTTCACCGCAAGCTGATCATAATTGGCTCTGGTCCTGCGGGCTATACTGCTGCGATCTACGCGGCGCGCGCCATGGTCCAACCCATGCTGATCGCCGGTTTTGAACCGGGCGGCCAGTTGATGATTACAACGGATGTCGAGAATTACCCTGGGTTCGCCGATGCCATCCAGGGCCCGTGGCTGATGGAACAGTTCAAGGCCCAGGCTGAGCATGTCGGCACTGAGATGGTGGCCGATCACATCACTGGCGTCGATCTCTCCTCCCGTCCGTTCTCGTTGCAGGCTGACAGCGGCAAAACCTATACCTGCGATGCGCTTATCATTGCCACCGGCGCCAAAGCGCGCTGGCTGGGGATCCCGACAGAAGAGAAATTCAAAGGCTATGGGGTTTCCGCCTGCGCGACCTGCGACGGGTTCTTCTACCGCAACAAGGAAGTCATTGTTGTGGGTGGCGGCAATTCGGCGGTGGAAGAAGCACTCTATCTTGGCAATCTGGCGTCCAAGGTGACAGTCGTGCACCGACGTGACTCCTTCAGGGCGGAGCGGATCTTGCAAGACCGGCTGTTCAAGCACACCAAAATAAAGGTGTTGTGGAATCACGCGCTGGAAGAGGTTCTGGGCCAGAGCAATCCGCCGGGCGTGACCCATGTGAAATTGAAGAACACACAGACCGGCGATATCACGGAAATGCCTGTTGATGGTGTGTTTGTCGCCATCGGCCATGCTCCAGCTTCCGAACTGTTCAAGGGGCAACTGGAGATCAGGCCAAACGGCTATATCCGTACAGCGCCAGATTCGACGGCGACCAATATTCCCGGCGTCTTTGCGGCCGGTGACGTGACCGACGACATTTACCGTCAGGCTGTGACGGCGGCGGGCATGGGCTGCATGGCTGCGCTGGAGGTCGAGAAATTCCTCGCGGCGCAAGAACTGGAACACGCAGCGGCCGAATGAAATGCCGGAATTTCCGCGCACCGGCAATGAAGGAGAAGCCTTGTGGATTGGGACAAGCTGCGGGTGTTTCATGCGGCGGCGGAGGCCGGCTCTTTTACCCATGCGGGCGAATCGCTCGGGCTGAGCCAGTCAGCTGTCAGTCGTCAGGTGAGCGCGCTGGAGCTTGATTTGCAGGTTCCACTTTTTCATCGCCACGCCCGGGGTCTGATTTTGACGGAGCAGGGCGAAACGCTCTATCGGACCGTTCGCGACGTGGTGATGAAGCTTGACGCAACCCGTTCGCGCCTTTCTGACAGCCGGGAGCGGCCGCGCGGCGAACTGCGGGTCACGACAACGGTTGGCATCGGTACGAACTGGCTGACGCCGCGGCTGGGAGAATTTCTCGAGCTCTATCCGGACATCAAACTTACTGTCCTGTTGTCGGACGACGAACTTGATCTTTCCATGCGCGAGGCGGATGTTGCGATCCGCGTGCGTGAACCCGTGCAGGCGGATCTTATTCGTCGCCGCATCTTCACCATGCATTTTCATGCCTATGCATCACCCGCCTACCTCAAACGTTTCGGTGAGCCCAAGACGCTGGCGGATCTCGATAATCATCGAATCCTGACTTACGGTTCCCGGGCACAGAACTATCTCGGCAATATCAATTCGCTGCATTTTGCGGGACGTGAGCCCAAGGATCCTCGCCCATCGACGCTGACTGTCAACAATATCTCTGCCTTGCGGCGGGCGGTAGAGAATGGCGTCGGCATTGCCGTGCTGCCCGATTACCTGGCCCTCAGCGACAAGGGGCTGGTGCGAATTCTACCGCAGGCGGACATGCCCGAGACCGATTGCTATCTGGTGTTTGCCGAAGAGCTGAAAGACGTGGCTCGGGTGCGTGTTTTCAGGGATTTTCTGGTAGCGAATGCCCAGCGGTGGGAATAT
>CAMDKB010000490.1 GCA_945901195.1 Rhizobium sp. Q54 | reverse complement strand
AGCGTCGATATATCCGTCCCGGCAGGCGCGCTGCATGCTGTCAACGATGTTAGCTTTTCAGTCGGGCCTGCTGAAACCCTCTCACTGGTGGGAGAATCTGGTTGCGGCAAGACCATCACATCGCTCGCCATCATGCGGCTGCTGCCGCGCGCGGCAAAATTGACGGCCAATCATATCCTCTTTGACGGACATGATCTCTCCAAACTCAGCGAACGTGAGATGACGCGCCTGCGCGGCAACCGCATGGGCATGATCTTTCAAGACCCGATGACATCACTCAATCCAGTTTACCGCATTGGCGACCAGCTGGAAGAAGTCTATATGCGCCACCGCAGTGCAAGCCGCAAAGAAGCGCGCGAGCGCGCTGTCTTTCTGCTGGAAAAAGTCGGTATCATCAATCCGGGCCAGCGCCTCACGCAATATCCTCATCAGCTATCGGGCGGTCTGCGCCAGCGCATGATGATCGCCATGATGCTCATGTGCGAGCCCAAGCTCCTGATTGCCGACGAACCGACGACCGCGCTGGACGTCACTGTGCAAGTGCAGATTCTGCAATTGTTGCGTTCGCTGCAAAAAGAGTTCCGCATGGCGCTCATCCTTATCACGCACAATCTCGGCGTTGTCGCGCGCATGGCGGACAAAGTCGCAATCATGTACGCGGGCCGCGTTGTCGAAGAGGGCAGTGTCGAAGACGTCTTCGATCGTCCCACACATCCCTATACGCGCGGTCTGTTGCACTGCATTCCCCGCCACGGATTGACAGCGGGCCATGATCGCCTTGGCTCCATTCCCGGCATTGTGCCATCGCTGGTGGGTAATATCACCGGTTGCAGCTTTCGGAACCGTTGTTCGTTCGTCCACGACGCGTGCGGAAGAGGCGATGTGCCGCTGCGTCCGGTGAGCGATGTGCATGACTATCGCTGCCTGCTAAGTCCGGAGAAGCTGGGCGAAGCGCAACAGGTGGCGGCGCAATGAGCCACGCTTCAACAAACAGCGAGCCGCCGGTTCTCGAAGTTCGCGATCTCACGCGGGTTTTTGAAATAGGCCGGGGCTGGCTGAAATCAGGCAAGCCGCTGCGTGCTGTTGATGGCGTTTCGCTGACGGTGAAGCGCGGCGAAGTCCTCGCCATCGTGGGCGAATCCGGTTGCGGCAAGACCACGCTCAGCCGCCTTATGCTCGGACTGCAGCAACCCAGCGGCGGCGATATTCGTGTGCTCGGCGAACCGCTAGTCGGCGTTGATCGCAAGGCGTTTGCCCGGCGTGTGCAGCCGGTGTTTCAGGATCCTTATTCCTCGCTCAACCCACGCAAGACTATTGGCGAGATAGTTGGCGATCCCCTCATAATCCATAGTATAGGCACGCCAGCAGAGCGGCTCGCACGTGTCGAGGCCGTCATGGAACAGGTAGGCCTGCCGCATCGCTTCATCAATTCCTATCCGAGCCAGATGTCGGGCGGCCAGCGCCAGCGCGTCGCCATTGCGCGCGCTCTGGTCATGAAACCGGAAGTGTTGATCTGCGATGAACCCACATCGGCGCTGGATGTCTCGGTGCAGGCGCAGATTTTGAATCTGTTGCAGGATCTGCGCAAGGAACTGAACCTCACCTATATCTTCATCAGCCATGATCTCTCGGTGGTTGAGTACATGGCCGATTATGTTGCGGTGATGTATCTTGGCCGCTTCGTCGAGGTTGGCCCCGCGCATGATGTCCTGAACCAGCCAAAACATCCATATACACAGGCGCTGCTGGATTCGATCCTGACGCCTGATCCGCACAAGGGATTGCCCAACCTCAATCTGGGCGCAGGCTTTCCAGATCCGCTCAATCCGCCGTCGGGCTGCCGCTTTCATCCCCGTTGCGTGAAGGCAATGCCAATCTGTTCAACGGTGATGCCGAAGGTGACGCGCATCGAGGGGACGGAGGTTGAGTGTCACCTGCATGACGATGTGAAAGCTTAGGCGGCGATCGCTTTTTCTACGAGTAATTTCCCCAGCGCCGCAGCTTCAGGATCAGCTAGCGCTGCCGATATGGCGCGGCGAAGACGCGCAGCCTCCGCAGCTTCGTTGCCTGCTTTTATCGCAGGCAGCACCAGTCCATCAAACACAGCAGCATAATTGGTTTTGCCCCGCAGATGGGTTTCGCCATAGCCCTTGAGCAGGCGTGGCAACTCTGCCAAAGCGCCAGCAAATTCGGGTGAGCGTTGCAGCGCCGATTGCATGGCGTCGAGCCAGATCTCCATTTTCTTCTGTTCGACGCTGTAGCGCAGCGATTTACGGCGAATTTTCCGGAGCGATGCAAGCAGCTTCAACATGGCAAAGCCCGTGATGCTGGTCGTCGACAGATGCAGGCCGCGCCCCATCAGCGGCAGGCTCTTGCCCTGTTCGAGACGGCGCATGATTCTTGCGCCGATACTTTTAGGCAACATATCGGCCAGCTCTTCCGCACCTGGCTTCAGATATTCTGTGACTTTCAAAATCTGGTCCGGCTGCATTTCGGACTCTGCCCGTATGCGCTCGAAGCGGGCGGGCCGCGTCTTGAGTTCAGCGACACGGGGGATATCCTCATAGGCCATCCAGAGCGCCAGCCTTCGCGCACCTTCTTCCAGCGCAAGTGAGATGCGCGGATCGCTTGCATCGCCTGCTGCGGCCACCAGCTTGCGTATGCGGGCCACATAGAGATCGGCGTATTCCCGGTCCTGAAAGTCCTCAACCCGCGCGATGCTGTGCGCAATAATTTCCTGCGCTGCGGCGGGCAGGGAGGCAAAGTCGGAGGGAACGGTGGCAGGCAGTTTCGTTTCTGCCGCAGCCAGTTCGGGCGCGGCTGTGCCAGCCACTCCGGCAAAGGCCGCATTGAAACCCTTCAAACTTGCCGCCGCGCCGCGCTTGCTTTCGCGGATGATCTCTTCGCAGATTTCGCGTGGCCAGGGAAAAGCGCCCGCGCCTGCAAGTGCGCCAAACATGGTTGCGCTGATGACTGTGCCAGTCTCGCTGGCGAGGCGTTCTAGATCAAGCGTGTGATAGGCCTTCGCCATGCCGCGCGCCGCATCGTGAATGCGATTGTCATCGAATCGTCCGTCTCCCATCTGCATCTTTTCCATCGTCGTATAGACGCGGCTTGACGATGAGATCAGCACAGTGCGGTCAGGTGAAACAAAGCCGCGTTCGAGGATGCGTGCAGTTTCCAGCAGCTCGCTGGACGCAAGCACGTCGACGCGCCCTGCCGCAGGCACCAGTGCGAAGATGGGCTCAAGTCCTTCAGGTGCGGGCTCGGGCAGGAGTTCTATATAATAGCTCGTAGCGCCTGTCCGTTGCGCCACACCGGGCACAGATGTCGCCTGCGCGGGCAGACCTGCGCGCGCCGCACATTCGGTGATCCATTCAGAAAGTACGCCGCCGCCTTCG
>CAMDKB010000489.1 GCA_945901195.1 Rhizobium sp. Q54 | reverse complement strand
GGTCAAAGATCGATTTGGGACGCGCACCCCGCCTCTGGCCGCTGCGCAATGCCTGCGGCTGGAACCTGTCAACCAGGCAGGCTGTGGCGTTTGTGGCTACAGCTGTCAACCAGCACAGACCTGCGGCTCAGACTTGAAGCAGCTCAGATCTGCACGACAAAATGGCCTGTTGCCGTGCTCGTTTCGGCTTCATGATGAGCCTTGGCAAGTTCGGCCAGCGGATACACGCCGCCAATACGGTTGATCAGCTTGCCACCCTCAGCACATTCGTTGATGCCGGCACACACCGCAGCAGCAGTTGCGTCATCGAGCAAATAGACAAAGATGAAATGCAGGCCCATGTTGCGGGCGCGGCGGCCGACCTGCGCAACCGGGATAGACGGAACGCTCGCCGCGCCAAAGGAAACTATCGTGCCGCGTTCGCCAAGAATGCGTTCGTCAAAGCTCATATTGCCCGGCAGATCGACCTCGACAATGTGATCGACGCCCTGCCCGCCTGTTGCAGCCATGATCTGTGCTTCCAGATCGCTGGCCTTGCGATCCAGCACGATATCGGCGCCCAGCGCCTTGACGGCCTCGATCTGTTGCGCGCCGCCGCCTGTCGATGCGATGACCTTGGCGCCGCGCCATTTGGCAAATTGCACAGCGTAAGCGCCCACGCGGCCTGTTGCCCCAGGCACATAGACCGTCTTGCCTTTCACAGATCCGGCCAGATGCACGGCGTGATAGCCAGTCATTGCAGGAATGCCCAGACATGCCCCTTCGTCAAAGCTGAGATGAGCGGGCAAATGATTCACCAGATGCGCAGGCAGAACCACATATTCAGCAGCCGTGCCCATGTCGCGCCGCCATTGTGCGCTGAACACCCACACTCGATCACCCACCTTGAAGCCACTGACGCCAGCGCCCAGCGCAGCAACCACGCCTGCGCCATCGGAATGGGGCACGACGCGGGGAAATTCTGCAGGTACTTTCACATTCGCGCGGCGCTTGTAATCAGACGGATTGATGCCTGACGCGTGAACGCGCACCAGCACTTCGCCCGGACCGGCCTTTGGCGTTTCCATCTCGCCCGTCTTGACGACTTCATAAGCGGGGCCTGTCTTGTCGTACCATCCTGCGCGCATAACACTTTTCCTCAATTTCCCAAGAAGCCTTTGACTGCAACAACCTGCGCCATCCCGCCATCGACGGGCATGATCGCGCCGGTCATGCATGTGGACATATCCGAGAGCATGAAAACCAGCGCCTTGGCAATGTCTGAAGGTTCGGCCGGTCGGCGCAGTGGCAAACTGGCGGAGATTTCATCCCAGAATTCATTGCCAAAACGCATCAGGCGCGGCGTGCGCACAAAGCTGGGTGCCACGGCGTTCACGCGCACATTCTTTGGGCCGAGCTCATGGGCTGACGTTTCCACCAGATGATGCAACGCCGCCTTGGCGGTGCCATAGGCTGATTGCCCGGCGATGCTGAGATTGCCCGCGATTGAGCCGACAAACGCCAGCGAGCCGCCGCCGCGCGAAGCCAGCCTTTCGCCGCCGATCTGGATCGTCAGGAATACGTGGCGCAACACAATATCGAACTGGCCGTCCCATTCTTCATCTGTCAGTGAAGCCAGGCGGCCTGTTTTCGCCATGCCAACGATATCGGCTGCGCCGCAGAGGTCTTCGCCAAACTGCTTGTGCGCTTCATCAAACACACGGGTCACATCGGCACGTTTGGTGACATCGGCGGCGATGGCGGAGCCGCCGGTTTCGCGCGCTATGGCCTCACCGCGATCGCTGTCATTGTCGACACAGAGCAATCGTGCGCCCAGGCCTGCCAGCGCTCGGCAGGTAGCGGCGCCTATCCCCTGCCCTGCGCCAATGACCACATAGCCGCGGTCCTTCATGTCGAGTGATTTGAGAATGTCGTCAGTGGGTGAAAGGGTCATGTAAATTCCTGTAAATTTGATCATCCGCGCCGCAGCGAAGCGCGCAGAAAGCTGGTGGGAAAAACTGACGAAGGCTGAGAAAGCGCCCGGCTATTCCAGCGTCACCCCGGAGGCCTTGCTGATCTCCATCCAGCGATCAACCTCAGTGGTGATGATTTTTGAAAAATCAGCAGCGGGCCGATAGGCGATGTCCATGCCTTGTGCGCTGATCGTTTTCTGAATGTCGGGCCGCGCCATGATCTTTGCGACCGCCGCTTCCAGTTTTGCGACAACATCGGGCGGCGAGCCCTTGGTGGTGGCAAGGCCGAACCAGGGCACGACCTCCAGATCATTCACCCCGGCTTCCGCCATGGTGGGCACATCTGGCAATACGCGAGAGCGCTGTGCAGATGTGACGGCCAGCGCACGCGTCTTGCCTTCCTTGATGTAGACAATGCCCGTCGATACATTGTCGAACATGATGTGGTTTTCGCCACGCAACATGCTGCTGGCTGCCTCCGGCCAACCCTTGAAGGGGACGTGCTGCAGCGCAATCCCCGTGCGCATACGAAACAATTCGCCAGTCAGGTGGAGCGTTGTGCCGATGCCGTTGGACGCATAATTGTATTTGCCGGGATTCTCTTTGGCGTGAGCGATAAAGCCCGCCATATCCTTAATGCCTTTTTCAATCAGCGTGGGGCCGATCACCATCATGTTTGGCACGTCGGTCAGGAGCGCAACAGGTGAGAAATCGCTGCGTGGATCATAACGTAATTTAGTGTTGAGGCCGCGATTGATGGTTGCTGCGATGGTGAGAATAAGCAGGGTCTGACCATCGGGAGCAGCGCGCGCGACGTATTCGTTGCCTATATTGGTGCCCGCACCTGCCCGGTTTTCGACGACGAAAGATTGACCGAGCAAGGGAGCCAATTCTGTGGCCAGCATGCGCGCCAGAATGTCCGTACTGCCGCCTGGCGTCGCTGGTGCTATGATTCTTGTGACCGGGCCTGAAACTTGTGCGCGGGCCGGAAAGACAGCTGTTGCAGCTGCTCCTGCCAGAACCATGCGGCGTGAAATACTTCTGCTGCCGTGCGGCATGTTCGCCTCCCTGTGGTTTATTTTGGACAGAGTATCAGGCGTCACAGGGTTTCTGTCCATAGGGTCGCCATGTGCCGGGCACCGCTTCAGGACCATCGGCAGGGAAAGTGGCACGGGAAGCGGAAAATCTCCCCGGCGATCCTTGCCATCTTCGCCCTTGCGCGTGTTTGCCGCCTGCCCGTAGACTGGAGCCAATCAGGGAGGATCGTCATGCGTGCCATGCTCAAGGCTGCAAGCGCTTTGCTTGCGTTGTCTATCACTGCTGCAAAACCGGCTTCCGCTCAGGGCGGCGCCGAAGATTTCCCCACCAGGCCGATCAAACTTGTCATTCCCTTTCCAGCCGGCGGGCCATCGGATGTGCTGGGGCGCATTCTGGGCCAGCATATCAGCGAGCA
>CAMDKB010000488.1 GCA_945901195.1 Rhizobium sp. Q54 | reverse complement strand
GGAGGCCTGCGCCGCGTTGCGCCAATTTCGCGAGATGGGCAAGACCGTCATTCTGGTTACCAATGCGCCCCGCCCGCATCCCCCGGTACTCAAGCAATTGGCAGGCCTTGGCGTACCGGACGGCACCTTCGATGCCGTGGTCACGTCGGGCGATGTGACCTTGGCGTTCATCGCGGCGCATGGCCTCGCGCCACTCTATCATATTGGCCCGGTGCGCGATCACGCCCTGTTTGAAATTCTGGAAGAACAGACTGGTCTGAAACCGCCGCTGACCAGCCTTGAGGAGGCGGACTACATCGTCTGCACAGGGCTTTTCGATGATAACGAGACGCCGGACGATTATGCTGCCTCGCTGGCCGCCATGCGCGCGCGCAACATGGAATTCATTTCGGCCAATCCCGACATTGTCGTGCATGTGGGCGAACGCGAGATCTATTGCTCAGGCGCACTGGCGCAGAAATATGAAGCGCTCGGTGGTCGGGTTTCGCAGGCCGGCAAACCCTTCGCGCCCATCTATGATCGCGCAATGGAGCTGGCCGCAAAGCACCTGGGCAAGACGCCTGACCTCAAGCGCATTCTGGCTATCGGCGATGGCATGCATACAGACATTGGCGGCGCGATCCGCCGCGGACTGGATGCGATTTTTGTGACGACCGGCATCCACCGGGTTGAGCTGCACCCCGCCGACGCCACTGGCCGCACCGGCCCGCTCGATCTCAAGGCGCTGGAAAAACTTATGGCGGCCCATGGGCAAAGACCCATCGCCGCCATGACGAAACTGGCTTGGTAGTTTCGAACAGTCATCCCAAAAAGTCATGCCGGAAAGGTATGCCGGAAAATACGGAGCATTTATCCGGGACCTTGTTGTTTTACTGCAGTTTGCGGTCCCGGATCGCCTTTGGCGTCCGGGAGGACACAAATATCAGGCTGCGACCGCTTTGCTGCCAAAGACCTGTTCGATCTTGGATTTCAGCGACTGCTGGTTGAATGGCTTGACCAGATAATTGCTGACGCCAGCCTTACGGGCCGCGACGATATTATCGGTCTTGGATTCAGCCGTAACCATGATGAAGGGCACGTCCTTGTTCTGTCCGCCTTCGCGCACCTTCTGCAGGAGTTCGAAGCCGGTCATGGGCTCCATGTTCCAATCGGAAATGACGAGGCCGTATTGCTTGGCCTGGATCTTCTCGAAAGCCGCAGCGCCATTGGAGGCGTCATCGACGTTCTCAAATCCGATTTGCTTGAGGAGATTGCGCATGATCTTCACCATGGTCTGATAGTCATCGACGATCAGGATGGGCATGCCGGGATCAAGGTTCATAGTCTACTCCGTACAAATTTGTCGGCTACGCCGTCACACCAGCGCCAAACCGGGCTTTATGGCCATGCGGGCAAACTAGCGGCGAGAGATTGCCGGGGCGTTAAAACAGACGCGCGGCTGTTCATTCATAATGCCTTTTCTAATGTCGGTTAATGCAAAGTAACAAATCGGGTTGCCGGCGCTTCAGGCCAACAACCGGGACCATATGCAGGCTTGACGCCTGTTGCGCTGCCGTGCTGTCTCCGCGCGCCGGAGCTTTTCCGGATAGGCCCCGAACACCATGACGGCAGAAGTAAACGTGACCGACCGCCCATTCACAATTGTCCGCGATCCCAGCAGCCTGCCTGAGACGCTCAGGTCGCCGGTCGTCGCCATCGGCAATTTTGACGGAGTTCATCGCGGCCACAAGGCAGTGATTGCGCAGGCGCGGGCGCTGGCTGCCCGGCTCGGTCGCCCGCTTGCAGTGCTGACATTTGAACCGCATCCGGCGGATTATTTTGCCGGAAAAAGCGTCGTCTTCAGGCTCACGCCAGAAACGGCCAAGGCGAAGGCTCTGGAGCGGCTGGGGCTCGATGGACTGATCGTTTTTTCGTTCGATCCTGCGGTTTCGGGCCTTTCTGCAGACGATTTCGTCAACGAAATTCTGGTGCGCCGCATTGGCGCTGCCGGGGTTGTCGCCGGCTATGATTTTCACTTCGGCAAGGGACGGACGGGATCGCCCAGTTTCCTGCAGGCGGCGGGCGAGCGCTGCGGATTTGCGGTGGAAATCATCGGGAAAATCACGGCAGATGCCGATGGCAGCCTTGAAGCCGTCCATTCCGGCAATGCACGCAAGGCCTTGCTGGAAGGCGATGTCGGCCGCGCCCGCGCGCTGCTCGGCCACGATTATTTTGTTACCGGCCAAGTCGTGCACGGCCAGAAGCTGGGGCGCACGCTGGGTTTTCCGACCGCCAATCTGGTGCTCGATCCCTCTTGCCAGTTGCGGCATGGTATTTATGCCGTGCGGATCGTCATCGACGGCGTCACACACATGGGGGTGGCGAGCTGGGGCCGCCGCCCTACTGTCGACAATGGCCCGCCGCTGCTCGAAATATTCGTCTTCGATTTCTCCAGCGACCTCTATGGCAAGGAGGTCGAGGTGGCCTTTGTGGAATGGATCCGGGGTGAGGAAAAATTCGACGGTCTGGACGCGCTGAAGACCCGGATGGATCTGGATGTGGTGGAGGCCAAAGCAATTTTGGGGCGGAGCTGAAGCTCAATAACAAAGATTGCTAAAGTTTGTGCTCGCGCCCATATTACGGCAAAAAGGGAGCGCGAAAATCCATGAACATGAACGTCTCACTGACAGACGAGCTTGTTGGCTTCATCAAGGCCAAAGTGACCAGCGGCCGTTACACGTCCTCAAGCGAGGTCGTGCGCGAAGCTCTGCGTCTGCTGGAGCAGAGGGATCAGATTGAAGCACAAAAGCTGCAATGGCTGCAAAAATCATGGCAGGACGGCATCGACAGCGGGGATGCTGGCGAAATTGATTTCGCCAGCCTGAAAAAGGAAGCGCGGGCGCGCCTGGTTGCCAAAACCTGAGCTGGTGGCGCAATTGATTCGATATTCCAGTCTCGCCCGCCAGGATTTGCTGGATATCTGGTCTTATATCGCTGCGAAAAACCTTGCCGCTGCCGACCGTGTGTTTGATCGCATTGAAAATACGTGCCGGGCATTGAAAGACTTTCCGCAACTTGGCCGTATCCGCCCTGAAGTCGGCGACGGCGCACGCTCAATTGGCGTGGATCGCTGGCTGGTGTTTTATCGCGTGCTTGATGGCGGTGTTCAGGTGGTGCGCATCGTTGATGGTGTGCGGGATCTGACAAGATTGGAATGGCCGGTCGAATAGGTTTCAGGTTTAGCTACCGGCAAATCTCTTCCAGTTCCGTCAAACCCCTGCTAGGGCCTGTCGTCATTTAAGGGATTCGCAAATCAGTGAAAGCGTGATTCATGGGGAGCCTTCCTGAAGGAGGCTTGTGATGGAACGCCATGCTTTGCGCGACGATCAATTCGCTCGGATTGAAAATTTGCTTCCGGGTCGTCCC
>CAMDKB010000487.1 GCA_945901195.1 Rhizobium sp. Q54 | reverse complement strand
CAATGATGGCAAAGAGCCTGTCATGTGGATCGACACGCTGGATTGGCCATTGCTCGAATTCCTCGACTGCATCTGGCTTGATGAGGACGCGCCGGGATTATCGGGGAATCAGCGCGCGCAGAACGAAACGATCCCGCGTGGCTATTCACATCGCCTCTATGGCAAGGGCGGAATGATGCCGCGTGTCGCGCATCAACGCGGCATTGGCCAGGTCACGAGCCCGTTCTTCCATTTCAAAGGCGTGGAGATCCAGGAAAACCTGATCGCCATGCGCAACGACGTGCGCGATGCTTATGAAGGCACGCCGATCGACTTTCAAAATCCGGTGACGGGCGGGCCGCTTTTCACGACGCTCGGTTATGGCGCACAATTGTTGAAGTCGGGCGAAGAGACCCGTTTCAAGCGCGAGACATCCAGCACTGTCTATGTCTGCATGCACGGGCGCGGACAAACTGAAGTGGCTGGCCGCACGTTCGATTGGGAAGAAAACGATATCTTCGTCGTGCCGAACTTCCTGTGGCGGCGGCATATCAACACGGGCAAGAACGACGCCATTCTCTATACGATGAGCGACCGGCCATTGCTTGAGAAAATCGGCCAGTATCGTGCCCAGGGCATGGATGCAGCTGGCAAGGTCGAGCAAATCGTCTCGTGAAAAAAGGAGCTATCATGTATCGTTGCATATATAGACCACTTGGCCTTGCAGCGATGGCCTTGTGCCTGGCAGCTCCCGTCCTTGCCCAATCGGACTTTCCTAACCGGCCGGTCACCATCGTGGTCCCCTTCCCCGCTGGCGGGTCCGCCGATGTGCTGCCGCGCATTGCGGCGGAATATCTTTCGCAAAAGTGGAAACAGACGGTTATCTTCGAAAATCGAACCGGCGCAGCGGGCAACATCGGCGCTACGTCTGTGTTTCGCGCGCCGCCCGATGGCTATACCTTGATGTCGGCGCCGCCGCCGCCGCTTGTCATCAACGAAGGGCTTTACGCCAAGTTGCAATTCGAGCCGGAGAAGTTCGAGCCCATAACCATTCTGGCGTCGACGCCGAATGTTGTGGCGGTCAGTCCCAAGCTTGGAGTCAATACCGTCGCCGAACTGATTGCGAAAGCCAAGGCGGAGAAGGGCAAGATCAATGTCGCCTCGCAGGGCAATGGCTCGACCTCTCATCTCACGTCTGAGCTGTTTCAATATCTGGCCGGTGTAAAATTCAACCACGTGCCCTATCGCGGAACAGCGCCGGCGCTCAACGATCTGGCGGCGGGCCATGTCGACATATTCTTCGACAATATCGCCTCTTCACTGCCGCAGCACCTTGGTGGCAATATCAAGATCCTCGCCATAGCCGCGCCGGATCGTTCAACCAAAATGCCGGATGTGCCGACATTGGCTGAACGCGGCTTTCCCGGCTTCAATGCAATCGCATGGTATGGCGTCGTCGCGCCTCCCGGTACACCCAAGGCGATCACCGCAAAGATCAGCGCGGACATCCGTGAAGCGCTGGCGCAGCCGTCTATCCGCGAACGCTTTCTCGCGCAGGAAGCCAAGCCCTTGGGAAACACGCCAGAAGAGGCAGGCGCCTATATGGCGAGTGAACGCAAACTCTGGGGCGATGTGATCAAACGCGCCAATGTGCGTATCGAAGGCAATTGATCGACATGGCGATGGGCGAACCTTCCAGGCGTCGCATAGCCATATCCATAGGCGACGCCAACGGCATCGGTCCGGAAATCGCGATGAAGGCCGCAGCCGAATTCGACGGTGCGAGTCCGGCGCAGGCCGTGCTTGTAGGAGACCGCCATGTGCTGGAGCATTACCGGCAGGCGCTTGGCATCAACAAACCACTGGTCGATTACAAGAAGGCTGACGCCTCGCGCGACATTGCCATTTCACTGGTCGATTCATTGCCGCGTGAAGCCTTCAAGCCTGGCATGGTCTGTGCGCCCGCCGGCAGGGCAGTGATCGACTATGTACGCCACTGCGTCGAGCTGGTGCGCGCTGGCGAATGCGCGGCGATTGTGGGCTGTCCACAGAATGAGACCGCCGTCGCACAAGCGGGCATCGAATTTTCCGGCTACCCACCCTTGATAGCTGACCTCACAGATACGCCACGCGACAAGGTTTTCATGATGCTGTCGGGCGCTGGCTTGCGCATCGCCCATGTCACACTGCATGAGCCTTTGCACTACGCCATCAAGCGCCTTACGCCGGAACTGATTGCAGACGCCTGCCGGGCGCTGCATGATTTCCTCCGGCGCACCGGCATCGCGCAACCTTCCATCGGCATATTCGGCATCAATCCGCATGCCGGTGAAAACGGCTTGTTTGGTGATGATGACCAGCGCATTAGCGAACCTGCGGCGGCACAGGTGCGGAGCGAAGGCATAAAGGCCGACGGCCCCATCGGCGCTGATGTGCTGCTCGCGAACCGTAAACATGATGCCTACGTGGCCATGTATCACGATCAGGGCCATGTGCCGGTGAAACTGATTTCGCCGCGCGTCGCCTCTGCTGTCGCCATTGGCGCGCCCGTTGTGTTCAGCAGCGTCGGCCACGGTTCTGCACATGATATCGCGGGCAATGGTATCGCCCATCCGCAATCAGTAATCGATGCATTCATGCTGCTTTCAGGCGTGCGCCCGGCTCAATAACGACCAAAGGAGGAAACGTGATCATCGATTTTCACCATCACTTCACACCGCCGGCGCTCATCATGGAAGATCCGGGCGACAAGCTGATCCTCCATTACGATGAGAATGGCGCGCCCAGCTACACTGTCCATCGCCTGTTGTTCGATATGGAACGACATGTTGAGATGATGGACAAGAGCGGCATCGATCTCGCCTTGCTGTCAAGCGCGGCGGGCATGTCGACAGATCTGCAACGCTCCAAGATCTGCAATACGGCCGCCAAACAAGCCGAAGAAAATTTTCCAGGCCGCTTTCTTGGCTTTGCACATGCCAATCCGCTGGGCGGCAAGGACCACATGAAAGAACTGGCGCGCTGCGCCGATGATCTGGGCTTTCCCGGCGTCACCATCTGCTCCGAGCAGGACGGACTATATCTCGATGCGCCGGAGTTCGAGCCGTTCTGGAAAGAATGCGAAAAGCGCAATCTGTTTGTCTTCGTGCATCCGGCGCTGGCGCTCAACGAGTCCAAGCAGTTCAACGCCTTCGATCTGGCGCGCTCGGTAGGCCGCGAATTCTCGCTGATCATGGCGACAATCCGGCTCATCAATGCGGGTGTTTTCGACCGGCATCCAGGTCTGATTGTTCAGATGTCGCATCTGAGCGGCGGTATCGCGTCCATGATTGCACGCATCCGCTCCTATCAGGACAAGGTGTTCTGGGGCACGAAAGGCAATCCCAGGCATGGCGCGCTGCCGGCCAAGGATTTTGATTATTATATCAACC
>CAMDKB010000486.1 GCA_945901195.1 Rhizobium sp. Q54 | reverse complement strand
GCCAATGATCAGGCCCCAGGTGAGCTCCGGCGTGCCATGGCTGCCGCCCGGCCTGTCCATCGAATGGCACACGGCAATGCCGCGTTCGCTCGCTGCCGCCAGATCCAGCGTACGATGCATCCCGCCTGTAACAGTCATCATTTTCAGATTGGGCAACGCCTCGATCAAGGCGCGCGGCATGGGCTGACGCTCTCGCAGATGACAAAGAACATTATATGGCGCGAGTGCTTTTGTAGCCTCTTCAAGTGTTGCAAAGGGCTGATCCAGCACATCGACCTGGGCGCGCTTTTTCACCTCGGCCCAATCAGCCATGGTCTGGGAGGCATGATTGTAATCATCGAGAATGGCGATGCGTGTCATGCGCTTTGTCCAATGGCTTTCAGATGATCGTCCAGAATGCCGCCCAGTTCGTTTTGTGGAATGCGGCCAAAGCCACAATACGCAGCCATGCCGAATTCAGGCACGAATTTCCGTGCAAGCGCGGTGCGTTCCGCCAGTGATTCCATATGATGGATCAGGCCGAGATAGACGCGCGCGCCCATGGGCTTCAATTCGGCAAGAGGCGCATAAAAGGCTTCGTCCTCGCGGTCGAGTAGTGGAATGTGAATCCAGTCTACCCGCCGCCCGGAATTGGCAATGAACGCATTGGCCATCCGCACTGCGCCACCAATATCAGCCGGCTCGAAACGCGGCCAGCCACCAAGCGTGCCAAAGCACATATGATAGCCCAGCGCCACCTCTTCGGGGATGTAGGGCGATATAGCCTTGATCTGGCCGATATTGCGTTCAATCGCATCATCGGCAGACAACCCGGGGAAATTGCCATACGCATCCTGCAATTCACTGGCGCAATCCCATTGTATCGCCAGATCCTTGTTCGGAATCTTTTCGACAATCTTCAGCGTCTCCGCTTTCAAGGCTTCGGTAAAGCCAGGCCGTACCTTGTACATATCTTTCATAACGGGAAAGATGCGCGGTGGCAGAACGCTGTTGACCATTGGCATGGAGACCTGAAAACGTGGTCCTTGCGGCACGCTGCCCTTTTCCTGCATGGTTTTGTAGACGAAATACGAATTGATAGCGTCGCGCGCATACCCGAGCCGCCAGCCGGGATCGCCAAAGCGAACTTCCTTCACGCCATCACGCACCCTGAATTTCCAGCTGTCGCCGGCATTGCGCGGATGAAGCCTGTCAGCACCATTTTCAAGCGCTGGACGCTGCACAACCTCGAGGTCTGGATGCAGCGCCAGCACATGATAGTGTACGCGGCTGATCCAGTGGCTGCGCGGACCGACTTCACCGTCAGGCATGGCGCTTACAAATTTGCCGAGCTTCCCGCCAAACGTCTTGAAGACATCCTGCACGGTATCATAGGGAATACTGCCAACCAGCAGAAGGTCATCACTCATTTTATTCATTCCTTTGAGGATTAATGTGACGCCCTGATCATGTCTGAAGCCTTGTCAGCCATCATGATGACGCAGGCATTGATATGTGCGGAGACCAGATCGGGCATTGCCGATGCATCGACGACGCGAAGGTTCTGTATGCCGCGTAAGCGCAACTGCGGATCAACGACGCAGGTATCGTCATTGCCCATTTTGCACGTACTGGAGGGATGATGCGCCGTCAGTGCCGTGCGGCGGATGTAGGCATCGATCTCGTCATCGGTCTTTACATTTTCGCCCGGCGACATTTCGCTTTCGCGATAGGGCAACATCGCGCTGTCATAGGAGACATCGCGCGCCAGTTTGAAGCCGTTGCGCAGCCGCGGCAGATCACGTGGATCACTGAAGAAGTTGAAGCAGATACGCGGGTTGGCGCGCGGGTCGGCAGAGCGCAACAGAATCTCGCCGCGGCTTTCGGGGTGCAGCAACGTTGGACGGATGCCGTACCCGTCCTTGTAGGGAGATACGATGCCGGGAAACCACAGGCGCGTGGAGGGTGGCACCGAATGGAACATGAATTCGATATCCGGCACGTCGAGAGCGGGGTCGGATTTGATGAATGCGTGCAATCCACCGGGCACAACCGTTCCCGCGCCGGTGCCGAAGAAATAGGCCTGAAGCATGCTCATCGCCATGCGGTCGAACCGCATTGCCGCGTGGAAATTGCCAGGCTCCTTGCGCGAGAACGTGATCCATATTCCCAGGTGATCCTGGAGGTGTTTGCCCACAGGAAGATCTACGACTGTATTGATCCCGATCTCTTTGAGATGATCTGCCGGTCCGATTCCCGAGAGCATCAGCACCTGCGGCGAATTGAATGCACCCGCAGACAAGATCACCTCACGCGAAGCATTGGCCGTGAAGACCATGCCATCCTTTACATATTCGACGCCCTTTGCCGTCGTACCTTCAAGAATGACGCGATTTGTATGCGCGCCGGTTTCCACCGTAAGATTCTTGCGCCCGCGCGCCGGCCGCAAGAATGCGCGCGAACTCGAAGAGCGGCGTCCGTCGCGGATCGTATATTGCCCCTTGCCGAAACCTTCCTGAGCCGCCGCGTTATAATCGGGATTGGAGGGATAGCCCTTGTTTACACCGGCTTCGACCCAGGATTTGTAAAGATCGTCGGTTGTGCGCGCCCATTGGGTCCCCAGCGGGCCATGCGAACCCCGATATTGGCTGTCGCTTTCCTCAAAGGTTTCGCACCGACGGAAATAGGGCAGCACGTCCTGATAGGACCAGCCGGTTGCGCCGTTCTTCGCCCAGCGATTGTAATCGTTATGGTGTCCACGGGTGTACGCCATCACGTTGATTGACGAAGAGCCGCCGAGCACCTTTCCCCGCATGGCTTCCAGATGCCGGTTGTTGAGATTGGGCTCTGGCTCTGTCTGATAGCCCCAGTCATGCATCTGGTATTGATGCATTTTGCCCATGCCCAGGGGAATTGAGATGAGCGGATTGATATCGCGGCCACCCGCTTCCAGCAGCAGCACGGTGGCATTGCCGTCTTCGCTGAGCCTGTTGGCGAGCACGCAGCCAGCCGACCCCGCGCCAACGATGACATAGTCGAAAGTCTGGTCCTTCATGAATGCGAGTCCTTCCCGGCGGCTTTTCTTTGTGGAGATAGAAGCCCGTGGCGAGGCTCAAGGCAAGCGTTAACAACAGGGTTAGCGGATAAATCGGCTTCCTTGACGGCGCAAAATTTCTCACTCATTCTTGTATCAAAAGAGCCGCGCAATCTGCAGGGCGGCGCTCCCGGGGAGAATTTCGTGCGACTGGTTTATATGAAATCCGCAATTCTTGTGCTTGCCGCCTCGACGTCCGGCATGGTTCGTGCGGATGATCATGAAAAATTCTTCGCGGGGAAAACCCTCTCCTTCATCACCAGCACAGGTGTCGCAGGGCCCTATGACACGACGGCGCGCGCCATGTCCCGGCACATGCCCAGGCATATTCCCGGCAATCCGTCGAT
>CAMDKB010000485.1 GCA_945901195.1 Rhizobium sp. Q54 | reverse complement strand
CGCCCTATGAGAAAGAAAATTTCTACGAATTCGGCTGGAACCCCGAGCGCGAAAAAGTGCGGCAGGAGATCAACGCCTGGCTGCGCAAGCAAAAGGAGTTTCACGCCATCGTGGATATGGATAAAGCCCTGCGCGACCCCGCCGCCCCCACAAAACTTCTCACTGAATACGATTGCGGCGACCACCTGCATCCCAGCGACGCCGGCTATTTGAGGATGGGGGATGTGGTGTTTGAGAGCGGGGTTCTGGATTAGTCCGCAACTTGCTTGTGTTTTTGGGCGGCAGCCGCGACAATCCCCGCCATAACAATCCCGGGGGAGGCCGTGACCAGTCATCTTTTTACGCCAGCGCAGATGCGCGATCTCCAGCTGTCGAACCGCGTCGTCGTCTCGCCCATGTGCCAATATGCGGCCAAAGATGGAACCGCGTCTGACTGGCACATCATGCATCTGGGCCAATATGCCGTCTCTGGCTATGGCCTTGTAATTGCGGAGGCGACCGGCGTTGAGCCTGAGGGGCGGATTTCGCCGATGTGCCTCGGGCTCTATTCGGATGAAAACGAAGCCGCACTGCGCCGCGTGGTCGAATTCTTTCACGAATATGGCGAGGGAACAAAGTTCGGCGTGCAACTGGCCCATGCCGGGCGCAAGGGATCGGTGCCACCCTCCTTTATCATTCGCAACGCCGTGATGCCCGACGAAGGCGGCTGGATACCGCCCAGCCCATCGTATTATGTCGACAAGGTGCACACGCCACCGCGCGTGATGGATCTGGCGCATATCGAGCGCGTGCGCGAGGCCTGGGTGCAATCCACCATCCGCGCCGATCGCATCGGCGTTGATATGATTGAACTGCATTTCGCCCATGGCTATCTCGTCAATCAATTCCTCTCGCCGCTGATCAATTCGCGCGATGACCTTTATGGCGGCTCGCGCGAGAACCGCATGCGTTTTGCACTGGAAATCTTCGACGCCTGCCGCAAAGTGTGGCCAGATCACAAGCCCATGGGCGTGCGTCTGTCTGCGGTGGATTGGGTGCCCGAGGGTTGGCAGATCGAGGATTCTGTCGCGCTTTCCGCACAGCTTAAACAACGCGGCTGCGATTACATCTGCCTCAGTAGCGGCGGCGTTTCGCACGAACAGAAAATCGTCTCCGGCCCCGGCTATCAGGTGCCATTCGCAGAACAGGTGCGCCGCGAGGCGGATATTCCCACCATGGCCGTCGGCCAGATATGGGAGGCCCGGCAGGCCGAGGACGTCCTGAAGGAAGGCAAGGCCGATTTCATCGCGCTGGCCAGACGTGCGCTCTACAATCCGCGCTGGGCCTGGCATGCTGCGCAGGAACTCGGCGATTTCATCCCCTACACCCAGCGCTACAAAAGCTGCCACCCCGCCATGGGCCAAGCGTTGAAATTCCCTGATACAAAAGAGCAGACAGCTGCGCTGAAGAATATCTGGACGTTGGAAGAGAAGGTAAAGGGGTAACAGCAAAAAAGGAAGCCTCGCGGGGCTCCTTCAACTGACTTGATGACAAGAGGAGGTCATCCCGGAAAATGCGAAGCATTTATCGGGGACCGGGATGACGGCGCCTACCCCATCGCCTTCTTCAAATTCCCATCCACCTTGTCCAAAAATCCGGTTGTGCTCAGCCTCCTTTGCTCCGGGCCGACGAGCAGCGCGAGATCCTTGCTCATGTGGCCGGATTCCACAGTATCAACGCAGACCTTTTTCAGGGTCAGCGCAAAATTATGCAGCGCGTCGTTGTTGTCGAGTTTGGCGCGATGCAGCAAGCCGCGTGTCCAGGCGAAGATCGAGGCCATCGAGTTTGTCGAAGTCTCCTCACCCTTCTGGTGCTGGCGGAAATGGCGCGTCACGGTGCCATGCGCCGCTTCTGATTCCACGGTCTGGCCATCTGGCGTCATCAGCACTGACGTCATCAGCCCGAGTGAACCAAACCCCTGCGCCACAACGTCGGACTGCACATCGCCATCATAGTTCTTGCACGCCCAGACATAGCCGCCGGACCATTTCATGGCGGCGGCAACCATGTCATCGATCAGCCGATGCTCATAGGTGAGCTTGTGCTCCTTGAATTGCGCGGCAAATTCAGCGTCAAAAATCTGCTGAAAAATATCCTTGAAGCGGCCATCATAGACTTTCAGGATCGTGTTTTTGGTCGACAGATAAACCGGGAACTTGCGCTGCAGGCCATAGTTGAACGAGGCGCGCGCAAAGTCGATGATCGACTGCTCGAGATTATACATCGAGAGCGCGACGCCAGCCGCTGGAAACTTGAACACTTCCTTCTCGATGACAGTGCCATCGTCACCTTCAAACTTGATGGTCAGACGGCCCTTGCCGGGGATCAGCATGTCGGTGGCGCGATATTGATCGCCATAGGCATGGCGTCCCACCACGATGGGCTGCGTCCAGCCCGGCACGAGGCGCGGGATATTCTTGCAGATGATCGGCTCACGAAAAATCGTGCCACCTAGAATGTTGCGGATGGTGCCATTGGGCGACTTCCACATTTCCTTGAGGCCAAACTCCTTCACGCGGCCTTCGTCCGGCGTGATGGTCGCGCATTTCACCGCGACCCCGTATTTCAGATTGGCATTGGCCGCATCAATGGTGATCTGGTCGTTGGTCTCATCACGCTTTTGCACGCTGAGATCGAAATATTTCAGATCGAGATCGAGATAGGGATGAACAAGCTTGTCCTTGATGAAAGACCAGATGATCCGCGTCATCTCATCCCCGTCCATTTCAACAACGGGATTTTGGACTTTGATTTTGGACATTTTGAAGAACCATCTTTTGAGCGCCGGACCGTTGCGCGGTCTATAGCATCGCGGCCCAAGTCCCTAAAGGGGGCAAAGTGCTCGTTCTTTAGCCGAACACTGCCGTTGTGCGCTCCTCTGCCCTTTGGGGCAGTCTACGTGGTGCGCGTGTTGCCCACGGGTTTCACCCGTGGCTACAGACTGGTGCCCCTTCGGGGCACATAACCTAAGCTGAGGAGATGCGCTTGCACGCCCCAAAGGGGCATGGGACTGTAGCCACGGGTGAAGCGCAGCGAAACCCGTGGAATAGATCATTTCATTTCAGTTTCGCCCTGTAGGGGCGGAGGAATTTCAAATGCCCGGTACTTAGGCGACGCCGAATAACAACAGAATCTGTTCGATGGCGCGATGGGCGTATTATGGCGGCAAGGGATTCACGCCGTTGCACGCCCCGTATATCTGGGCGGAATGATCGACGAGATTTCGATTCGTTGTCGCTACCAACTTCTGAGCGCCAGCCTGGACGAGCGTGGCCGCCGTCTATTCGCCGCGGCGGAAGCGCGGGCGGCGGGGCACGGCGGCATCGCTGGAGTGGCGCGGGCGACGGGATTGGCGCGCAGCACCATCGGCCGCGGTCTGGAAG
>CAMDKB010000484.1 GCA_945901195.1 Rhizobium sp. Q54 | reverse complement strand
AAAGCGCTCTTGCGCAAAGCAGCGAAGCGAACTGTCGAGGGATTGTGGACCAAAATAGGCGAACTCCTCGACGAATTTGCGTCGGAAGAATGCGCCAACTATTTTAGGCACGCGGGATATGATCCAAATTAGGCGCGAGGCGCTCTAGGTATGGTTTTCGATCATTTGATCGCCAATGGATAATTCCAGATCATCGGGTCATAAGTACGGCTCGACCTACGATTTGGTTGAACCATTCAGAGAAGCAAGCATATAATACCTGCCTCCAAAGGCACTCTCCTGCTTCGGGAACAGCAATATCAAATACAAGCTGCATTCCAGACAAGCACCACTACAAAGGCTCCTTCGGCGGCCGCGTTTACCCGCTTTGGGGCGATGCGCAGGCAACGCAGCCCAACATCAAGCCCGCCGCGCTCAAACTGCTTTCGCTCACTTATGGCAGACCCGTCTCCGCCGAAGACCTGTTCGCCTATATCGCATGCGTGATGGCGCATCCCGCCTTCACCGCGAAATTTCTCAAAGACCTTGTGCGCCCCGGCCTGCGTCTGCCGCTCACCGCCGACGCTGCGCTGTTCGATGAAGCGGTCAAAATTGGCCGCGAAGTCGTCTGGCTGCATTGCTATGGCGAGCGTTTCGTCGATGCGAAAGCCGGCCGCCCGAAAAGCGCGCCGCGATTGCCCAAGGACAAGGCCCCCTTCATTCCCGTCGATGGCGCGATCCCGCCCGGGCCTGAGCCTTTGCCCGATACAATGACCCACGACGCCGCCAAAAATCGCCTGCATATCGGCAAGGGTTTTGTCGATAACGTAACGGCTGACATGTGGACTTACGAAATCTCGGGCAAGCAGACCATCTGGCAATGGTTCAGCTACCGCCGCCTCGACCGCACCAAACCCGTCATCGGCGACCGCCGCCCGCCCTCGCCACTGGAAAAAATCCAGCCCAAGGGCTGGCTTGCGGAATATACGACCGATCTGCTGGATTTGCTCAACGTGCTAGGCCGCGTCATCGCCCTGCATCCCGCGCAAGCAGACCTGCTGGAGCGAATTTGCGAGGGTGAGTCGATCGTTTTGGCGCTGTTGCAGGCAGCCGGCCTTGCTGACACACCGGAAGCGCAACAGGATTCAGAGAATTGATCTTGGGATAACCCCGCCAGCGCCTCGCGCCACTTGCCCCATGAGTCTATTCTGCAATCCCGGAGACTTCAGTAGAACCATGCGCCAGCCAGACCTTTTCACCCCCGATACGCAGGACGATTTCTTCGACGAGAACCGTCCTGAAAAGCTCTATTATGCGGACCCGGAAAAGGTACGGCAGGAATTACTGAAAGTGCTGGCGCAGGCAAAAGCGGCGCAAACCCTGCCCTGGACACGGGACATGCTGCGCTTTCACCGCAAGGTATTTCCCCAAATGAGCCGCTGGCTGCCCGATGAAGAGGCGGCCCAACTGTGCTTTGAATTCGATACGGAAGTGAAACGCCTGCTGGCGGCCTGAGGCTGGACAAGCGGAGAACCGAGGGGAAAACCGCCTCCCCATCCGCCCGCTTTTCCGCCATACTCGCGCGATGCCCGAGTCCGCCAAGACTGATTCCCCCACCAATGCGCCCGAGCTTTCGGTTTCCGAACTCTCCCAATCGCTCAAGCGCACTATTGAGGACCGCTTCGGGCTGGTGCGGGTGCGCGGTGAGGTTTCGGGCTGGCGCGGGCCGCATGGCTCCGGCCATTGCTATTTCGCCCTGAAGGACGAGGGCGCGCGCATCGACGCCATCATCTGGAAGGGCGTCTATGGCCGCCTGCGCTTCAAGCCGGAGGAGGGGCTTGAGGTCATCGCGACAGGCAAGCTCACCACTTATCCTGGCAAGTCTTCCTACCAGATCGTGATCGAGGCGATTGAGCCTGCGGGCGTTGGTGCGCTTCTGGCGCAGCTGGAAGAACGTCGCAGAAAGCTCGGCGCAGAAGGGCTTTTCGACGACGCCCGCAAGCAATTGCTGCCCTATATGCCGCGCACGATTGGCGTAGTGACATCGCCCACCGGCGCCGTCATTCGCGATATCCTGCATCGCATACATGATCGCTTTCCCCTGCACGTCATCGTCTGGCCTGTGCGTGTGCAGGGCGAGACGAGCGGGCAGGAGGTTGCCCGCGCCATCGAGGGGTTCAACGCGCTGCCGGAGGGCGGCAAGCTTGCCCGGCCCGATGTGATCATCGTGGCGCGCGGCGGCGGCTCGCTGGAGGATCTCTGGGGTTTCAATGACGAAGTGGTGGTGCGCGCCGCCGCCGGCAGCATGATCCCGCTGATCTCAGCCGTCGGTCACGAAACCGACTGGACCCTGATTGACCACGCCGCCGATGCGCGCGCGCCAACCCCCACTGCCGCGGCTGAGCTGGCTGTCCCTGTGCGCGCTGACTTGCTCGCCAAAACCGCCTCTCTCGCCGCACGGCTGGAAACCGCGCGCATGCGCCTGCTGGAGCGCAAAAGCTCTGATCTCCGCAGCCTCGTGCGCGCGCTGCCCTCGGGCGAAGATATTCTGGCGGTCCCGCGCCAGCGCACTGATCGGGCGGGCGAGCGTATGCGCGCGCGCGTGGGCGCTATTTTGAGTGAACGCCAGCTGCGCGTTTCGCGCGCGGGATCGCTGCTGTCGCGCCACTCACCGCAGGCCGAATTTGCCCGGCGCAAGGAACAATTGTCGTCGCTATCGGGAAGACTGTCGCGCCTCGCGCCGCAACTGACAAAAACGCCGCGTGAAAAATTGCAACGGATGGATGCGCGCCTGCGCATCGCTATTCTCAACCGCGCCACGAATGCGCAGGATCGCATTGCGCCACAGCGCGAACGTCTCGCCGATTTTCAAAAGCGTCTGCGCAATGGCGTGGTGTCAGTCTGTGAACGTCGCAGATCGCAATATACCTCGCTGGTGCAGCTCTATGCTTCGCTGAATTACAAGAGCGTGCTGGCGCGCGGCTTCGCCATTGTGCGCGACGGCGCCGGAAGCCCGCTCGCAAGCGCAGCTTCCGTGTCCGCAGGCATGGCGTTGCAAATACAATTCGCCGATGGCGCTGCAGCAGCCCATGCCGATGGTGGAGGCGAGCCACGGGAGGCACAAAAGCAGGAAAGTGGCGCGCAGATGCGTGGGGCAAGGCCTGTGCGGCAGGCAAAAGTACAGGGGCAGGGCAAAGCGCAGGGGACATTGTTTTGATTGCGTAAGAGGTAATGCAAGGAACATTTTTTTGCGCGGTTAACAAGTATTCACGCAACTCATAATTCAACAAATGCAAGTTCGCATCGGCCTTAATACCATCTCCCTTGATGCGTGACTCGTTCTGGCTATCCAAATCAGTCGGTGTCTGATTCATTCGTGGCGAACGAGGAGGTTCGTCATGTCTTTGCCTATTCCCCTGCGCGCGGATTTCGACGCGAAAACGCTTCGGAGTTTGGCG
>CAMDKB010000483.1 GCA_945901195.1 Rhizobium sp. Q54 | reverse complement strand
ATTGCCCTGCCGATTTCCCCATCCGCCATTGCTTTCCCACCGCCCATGGCTATATTCCGCGCAACTTGAGCCTTGGAATAGATTCCGAGGTGCTTCTGACTTGTCCTTTCGCCGGAGCGCGCCCAAAAATGTTCATTACTCCCGCTTATGCCCAGGCCGCCGGTTCCGCGCCCGATATGCTGGTCCAGTTGGCGCCCTTCGCGATCATTCTTGTGATCATGTATTTCCTGATACTGCGGCCGCAGCAGAAACGCGCCAAGACTCATCAGGAGATGATCGCAAACGTACGCCGTGGCGATACGGTGATCACATCAGGCGGAATCGTCGGCAAGGTGACAAAAGCCACTGATGACGCTGAAATCGAGATCGAAATAGCGCCGGACACCAAAGTCCGCCTCGTGCGCGGCATGATTGTGGAAGTGCGCGCCAAGGGCGAGCCGGTTAAGGAATAAGACGGCTTGCGCCTTTTGGCGCAGCTGGGAATTCCGTTCAGGCTATAAAACCATTCATCCGGAGCCATCATGCAGAGATTTCAGCGCTGGAAAGTACTTTCCATCCTGGCCATGTCGTTGCTGGCGCTATTGATCATCATTCCCAGCTTCATCGGCGAAGCCAACCGCAAGGCAGTCGCTTCCTGGCTGCCCTCGTGGTTGCCGGTGAGGGCCATCGTACTGGGGCTGGATTTGCAGGGCGGGGCGCATCTGGTCTGGCAGGTTGACGCCGCCGATGTAACGAAATCGCAAATCGAATCCATGCGGGATGATGTCCGCAGACTGCTGCGCGACGAAAAAATACCGCTCGCTGGCGGCATCGGCGCCACAGGGCGCTCGGTGCAGTTTCGCGTGCCCGACGAGGCTGCGCGCACGAAAGTTGTCGGACGCCTTCGCACACTGGCGCAACCGGGCGGCGTTACAGCGCTTGGCACCGCAACACCCGCCGTTTTTGAAATCGTCCAGTCTGAGGGCGGGTTGATTCGTCTGACGCTGTCAGAAGCAGCTACCAATGAGCGGATCCGCAAAGCCGTCGACCAGACCATTGAAGTGTTGCGCCGCCGCATCGACACGACAGGCACAACCGAACCAAATATCCAGCGTCAGGGCGCCGATCGCATTCTCGTTCAGGTGCCGGGACTCCTGGATACCAATCGTTTGAAAGACCTTGTGGGAACCACAGCCAAGCTCGAGTTCCGGCTGGTCGCAGAGCCCGGCTACAATCCTGCTGATATCGAGATGCTCAAGGAATTCGACAAGGACGGCAAGACCGTTACGGGCGAATATCCGGTCGAGAAGCGCAACATGGTTCGCGGCGAAGATCTGACCGATGCGCAGCCGGGCTTCGATTCCCGGACCAACGAACCCGTCGTGAATTTTAAGTTCAACATTCGCGGCGGTCGCGACTTCGGCGAGGCCACCAGCCGCAACGTCAACAAGCTCTTCGCCATTGTGCTCGACAACAAGGTCATATCGGCGCCCCGCATTCTCAGCCCCATCACGGGCGGTTCGGGTCAGATATCCGGGCGCTTTACAGTTCAGGCCGTCAACGATCTGTCTGTCCTGCTGCGCGCAGGCGCTCTTCCCACGGCTTTGACTGTTGTTGAGGAACGCACTGTCGGACCGGGCCTGGGGCAAGATTCCATCGACGCGGGCAAGCTCGCCGGCTATGTCGCGGCCTCACTCGTCATTCTCTACATGCTGACGACCTATGGCACATTCGGCGTCTTCGCGAATATCGCGCTGTTTGTGCATATCGCGATGATCTTTGCCGGTCTTGTCCTCCTGGGTGCAACTCTGACTCTTCCGGGCATCGCGGGCATCGTTTTGACGATCGGCATGGCGGTGGATTCCAACGTGCTGATCTATGAGCGTATCCGAGAGGAAAACCATCTCGGACGCTCGATCATATCCTCTCTGGAGGCTGGTTTCACCCGCGCTTTCGCCACCATCGTTGATTCCCAGTCGACCGCCATGGTGGTTGCGGTGATCCTTTATTTCCTCGGTTCGGGACCGGTGCGCGGCTTTGCCGTGACCCTCGGCCTTGGTATCATCACCACAATCGTCACAGCCGTGACCATGACGCGCATGATGATTGCGTTGTGGTATCGCTGGAAGCGCCCGCAAACGCTGCCGATTTAACAGGATCGATCCCCGCAGATGAAGTTCCTCCGCTTCCGCCTCGCGCCTGATAATCTGAAGGTCAGCTTCATGCGCTTCCGGCGCTACAGCTACCCGTTTTCGGCGTTGGCCTCGATTGCGTCAGTCGCCCTCTTCTTGATGGTCGGCCTGAACTATGGCATTGACTTTTCTGGCGGTACGCTCCTGGAGCTGCGCAACAAGGAAGGCATTGCGAATCTGGCTGAACTGCGCGCCACGACCGAAAAGTTAGGTCTGGGCGAAGTGGAAGTACAAGCCTTCGGCGACGAGCGGGACGTCTCCGTCCGTGTGCGCCTGCAGCCCGGTGGCGATGTGGCGCAGCAAGCCGCAATGACCAAGGTGTTGGACGCGGTCAAGGATAAATACGAAGTCCGCCGAAGCGAAGTCGTCGGGCCGCGTGTCTCCGGCGAACTGGTGCAATCAGGCACCATCGGCGTTGTGCTGTCGATCCTGGCGGTGCTTGCCTATCTCTGGTTCCGCTACGAATGGCAGCTTGCGGTGGCCGCTGTTATCGCGACCATGCACGATTTGCTGCTGACCATCGGCTTTTTTTCGCTGACACGAATCGAATTCAACATCACCTCAATTGCGGCCATTCTCACCATCGTCGGTGTTTCGCTGAACGAAACCGTAATCGTGCTGGATCGCATCCGTGAAACCTTGCGCAAATACCGCAAGACACCCATTGCCGAGATCATTGACATGTCCGTCAACGCGGTGATTTCACGCACGATCATGACATCCACCACGACACTTATGGCGCTGCTTGCGCTTGTGCTTTTTGGTGGCCACGTCATACGTTCGTTCTCGCTCGCCATGATGTTCGGCATCATCGCTGGCGTCTATTCATCGATCTTCATCTGCTCGCCCATCCTGATCTACCTCGGCATGCGAAATGATTCTCTCAGCGCCGTCGAGCCGGAAAAGGGCAAGGCCAAAGAGAACGCTTGACGACCAGCGTCGCAACCGAAGGAACCGCGGAATGAGCCCGCGCTATGACGGTTTCCTACCCGGCCAGCACGTCATTGAGGGCTACCGGTCCGGCGGCTTTCATTTTACAGGCATGTCGCATCGTGGCTCGATTATAGCTTTGCCATCCGGCATCCAGAGCTGGAACATCGGCCATGTCTCCCAACTTGATCAGGCTGCGTTGGCCCCTGTTCTGGCCGAGGCAGCTGGCGCCATTGAAGTTTTGCTGATCGGGACCGGCGAGGTACTTGTGCCGCTGCCGCGTCATTTGCGGGACGCCCTCAATGCTGCCGGCATCCGCGTTGACGTAATGGCTACACACCACG
>CAMDKB010000482.1 GCA_945901195.1 Rhizobium sp. Q54 | reverse complement strand
CTTCACGCTTTTCGAGCGGCTTGAAGCCAAGATCGAACAATATCCGGGACAATTGACGCGCGCTTGCGTGGAACTCGCCAAGGACTGGCGCACCGATCGTTATCTGCGCCGGCTCGAAGCCATGATGCTGGTGGCCGACAAGCAAGCTTCGCTGGTGCTGACGGGCACGGGAGATGTGCTGGAGCCGGAAGCGGACGAAGGCGGAAGTGTCTCCGCCATTGGCTCGGGCGGAAACTATGCGCTCTCTGCAGCGCGCGCGTTGATGCCGATGGACCTCGACGCGGAGGAAATCGTCCGGCGGGCGATGAAGATCGCGGCGGAAATTTGCGTCTACACGAACGGCAACCTGGTGATCGAGAGCATCGATCTTTCCGGCTCAGCATCCTGAAACAGTGAAATTGTCATGACCGACTTTTCTCCCCGCGAAATCGTCTCCGAACTCGACCGCAACATCGTCGGGCAGGGCGCGGCCAAGCGCGCGGTCGCCATTGCGCTGCGTAATCGTTGGCGGCGACTGAAACTCGAAGGACAAATGCGCGAAGAGGTTCTGCCAAAAAACATTCTGATGATCGGCCCCACCGGCTGCGGCAAGACTGAAATCTCGCGGCGACTGGCGAAACTCGCGAATGCGCCGTTTCTCAAGGTGGAGGCGACGAAATTCACCGAGGTCGGTTACGTTGGCCGCGACGTCGAGCAGATCATCAGGGATCTCGTGGAAATCGCCATCACCATGTCGAAAGAGGCCGGGCGCAAGAGCTTGCAGGCCAAGGCGCATGTAGCTGCCGAAGAACGCGTGCTGAATGCGTTGGTTGGTGCGACCGCGTCTCCGGCGACCCGCTATTCATTTCGCAAGAAGTTGCGCAACAATGAACTCGATGACAAGGAAATCGAAATCGAAATCGCCTCGCAGGGCACGGGCCTGCCAATGTTTGAACTACCCAACATGCCCGGCGCGAGTATTGGAGCCGTCAATATAGGTGATCTCTTCGGCAAGGCCATGGGCGGGCGCGGCAAACCCCGGCGCGTCTTGGTGAAAGACGCCTATGCGCCGCTGATTGCAGAAGAAGCCGACAAGCTGCTCGATCAGGACAAGCTGGTGCGCGAGGCCATCCACGAAGTGGAGAACAACGGCATCGTTTTCCTTGATGAGATCGATAAAATTTGCACGCGCGAGGGATCAGGCAGCGGTCAGGTCTCGCGCGAAGGCGTGCAGCGCGACCTGTTGCCGCTGATCGAAGGCACGACGGTTTCCACCAAACACGGCGCGGTCAAAACCGATCATATCCTCTTCATCGCGTCCGGCGCGTTTCATGTCTCCAAACCATCTGATCTGCTGCCCGAATTGCAGGGACGGTTGCCGATTCGCGTCGAACTTTCGCCGCTGACGGAAGATGATTTCAGGCGTATTCTCACAGACACGGAAGCCGCCCTAACCAAGCAATATATTGCATTGATGCAAACTGAAGACGTCACGCTGGAAATCACAGAAGACGCCGTGGACGCCATCGCGAAAATCGCCGTTCTCGTGAACTCGACCGTTGAAAATATCGGCGCCCGCCGGTTGCTAACTGTGATGGAGCGGGTGCTGGACGATATTTCCTTCACGGCGCCTGATCGCTCAGGCGATGTTATCGTCGTGAACGCAGAAATGGTGAACCGGAATGTCGGCGATCTCGCGAAAAACGCTGATCTCAGCCGGTTTATTCTTTAACAATCAGATTGGCTTGCCATCGTCTTTGCAGATTGCGATAAGCCCGGCAGAAATCCGGTTGGAGTAGCAGGCAGATGGCGCAGTTCAAACCGCTCGTGTTTTCGGGCGTTCAGCCCACGGGCAATTTGCATCTGGGAAATTATCTCGGCGCGATCGTGAAATTCGTCGAGCTGCAGAAGACTCATGAATGCATTTATTGCGTTGTAGATATGCATGCGATCACCGTGCAACAGGATCCCGAGCAATTGCGATCCAGCATTCGGGAGGTGACTGCGGCTTTCATCGCTTGTGGCATAGATCCCAAAACGCATATCGTCTTCAACCAGAGTCAGGTCGCCGAGCACGCGGAACTTGCCTGGGTGTTCAATTGCGTCGCCCGCATGGGCTGGCTGAACCGCATGACCCAGTTCAAGGAAAAAGCCGGCAAGGACCGCGAAAATGTTTCGGTGGGCCTGTTTGCTTACCCCGCACTGATGGCAGCCGACATTCTTGTTTATCGCGCGACCCATGTGCCTGTGGGCGAAGACCAGAAGCAGCATCTGGAATTGTCTCGCGATATTGCGCAAAAGTTCAATAACGATTTTGCCGCCTCGATTGAAAAATACGGCCATGGCGATGCCTTTTTTCCGCTGCCCGAACCTTTGATCCAGGGTCCGGCGACGCGCGTGATGAGCCTGCGTGATGGAACCAAGAAAATGTCCAAATCCGATCCGTCGGATAATTCGCGGCTCAATCTCACCGATTCGGCTGACACAATTGCGCAGAAAGTGCGCAAGGCGAAAACTGATCCCGAAGCCTTGCCTTCGGAAATTGCGGGGCTAGCCGGGCGTCCGGAAGTGGACAATCTCACCGGCATCTACGCTGCGCTGGTTGACCGCTCAAAAGAGGATGTGCTGCGTGAATTTGGCGGCGGCAATTTTTCCACCTTCAAGAACGCCCTGGTCGATCTGGCGGTGGCCAAGCTCGGCCCCATCGGCGACGAAATGAAAAAAATCGCCAGCGACAATGCGTATCTGGATTCGGTTCTCGTTGACGGGGGCAATCGCGCCCGCGCCATCGCAGCGCCAAATATGAAAGCCGTGAAGGACATACTCGGTTTCATCAGTTGAGCTTGCTGCAGATCAGGCCAAACCGCGAAAGGGCTTGCAGCCGTCCTCATCCGCTGGCACGATCAAGAGCCTGTAACGCGCGGAGAACGCTGGCATGAGCGGCACACGGCGGCGATCCTACGAACAAGGCCATCGACCCAAATATCTGATCGTCATTGACGACAGCGAGGAATGTGATCGCGCCATCTATTTTGCCGCCAAGCGATGCGCACGCATTTCGGCGGGGCTGGTCATGCTTGCCGTCACCGATATCGAGGGCTTCGATCAATGGCTCGGGGTCGGCGATGTCATGAAGCAAGAAGCGCAAGACGAAGCTGACAAGGTTCTGGAAACTGCAGCTGCACGGTGCCGCGAGCTTGCTGGCCTTGAGCCGGAGCGGATCGTCGCGAACGGTCTGAAGGCCGACGCGATCAAATCGCTCATCAACGAAGACCGCGACATCATTTTTCTGGTATTGGCCGCTTCTGCAGGAACAGAAGGCCCGGGGCCATTGGTTTCCTTGCTTGCTGGCAAAGCCGCCGGCACATTCCCCGTGCCGATCGTGATCGTGCCCGGTGACCTTTCCAACGAAGAAATTGATTCTCTCGCCTAGCACTACTTTGGTAGATTGTGCTCGACGGGTTCGGC
>CAMDKB010000481.1 GCA_945901195.1 Rhizobium sp. Q54 | reverse complement strand
ACGGCATCGACTACAAGGCTTCGCAGACCATCGTAGGCACCGGGGGCAAGCAGATCCTGTTCAACACGTTTCTGGCCACGTGCGATGCGGGCGATGAAGTCATCATCCCCGCGCCCTATTGGGTGAGCTACCCCGACATGGTGATGATTGCTGGCGGAACACCTGTCATTGTGCCGACGACCCTGGAAAGCGGCTTCAAGATGAAGGCCGAAGACCTCGACCGCGCCATCACGCCACGCACCAAATGGGTGTTGTTGAATTCGCCTTCCAACCCGTCGGGCGCTGCCTATTCGCGCAGCGAGCTGAAGGCGCTGACCGATGTTCTGATGGTCCCGAAGAACAGGCACGTCTGGGTATTCTCGGACGATATCTATGAGCATCTCGTCTATGACGGTTTTGAGTTCACAACCCCGGTGCAGGTTGAGCCCAATCTCATGGATCGCACGATCACCATGAACGGCATGTCGAAATCCTATGCCATGACGGGATGGCGCATCGGTTATGCTGCGGCGCCGGATGTCCTCATCAAGGCGCTCGATCTCCTGCATGGACAGCAGACGTCTGGAGCTTGCACCATCGCCCAATGGGCGTCAGTGGAAGCCTTGAACGGCCCGCAGGATCATCTGCCGAAATTCCGCAAGGCCTTTGTCGAGCGCCGCGATCTCGTCGTCTCCATGCTCAATCAAGCGCGCTATATCAAATGCCCGACACCGGAAGGCGCGTTTTACGTCTATCCCGATTGTTCGCAAGCGATGGGCAAGAAGACTCAGGACGGCAAGGTCCTCAATACGGACGAAGACTTCATTACCGCACTGCTGGATCAGGAAGGCGTCGCCGTAGTGCACGGGTCAGCATTCGGCAAAGGCCCGAATTTCCGCGTGTCCTATGCAGCTTCAACAGCGTTGCTGGAAGATGCCTGCCGCCGCGTGCAGCGGTTTACGGCAAGCCTGATCTGAGGTTTTGTGCGCGAATAGCAAAGCGTAAACGATTCAACACCGTTTGCGCCGCCCTCGTGCTTCGAGACGTTTCGCTTCGCGAAACCCTCAGCATGAGGGCTACCGTAAAATTGTCGCTTGTTAACAGGCGAAGCATCCTGAAACCTCATCCTGAGGGCCTGCGAAGCAGGCGTCTCGGAGGACGAGGTTTTCCCGCGCAGACTTTTTACCCCTCAGCCTTCTTCACCAGCAGCAGCAGCGGCAACCCCGCCAGCAATACGATAACGCCGATGAAGGCCCCCAGTCCCACAAAATCCGGCCGCGACCAGATATAGCTCAGGCTCGAATAAAACAGCCATGCGCAGATCGCTACAAATGCACCCGGCAGGAGCGGATAAAGCGGAACCTTGAAGGGACGTGGCACATCCGGTTCACGCAATCTGAAAATGAAAAGCGCAACAGCGACAAGCAGCAGAAAGAACCAGAAAGCCGGCGCCGTATAGGCGACCATAGCTTCAAAACCATCCTGCGCGAAAGCACCAAAGACCACCAGCGCGAGGGTTATAGCGCCCTGCACGAGTAGTGCATTGGCCGGATTGCTGCCGCGATCATCCCATTGCCCCAGCCGCGCGATGACAGGCAGATCAGCGCCCAGCGAAAAATAAGTGCGCGCACCTGTAAAAATGGAGCCGTTGATCGTGCTCAGACACGAGAGGCAAACAGTCACCGCCAGCAGAACAACTCCGGTCTGTCCCGCAGCCAGGCGCATCAGATCTGCACCCACAGCCTTGCTCTCGGCAATGCCCTTCAAACCCAGCGACAGCAGCAAGGCCAGACTGAATGCGACATAGAGGAACGTTACGATGGCCGTGCCGACGAGCACGATGCGCAACATATCCCGGCGCACGTCTTTCATCTCGCCCGACAGATAAGCCACTTCATTCCAGCCGCCATAAGTCAGCAGCACAAGAACCATGGCAATGCCCAGAAGACTGGTGCTGCCGCCGCCGCTCGCTGCCGGCTTCACTTGCGGACCGCCTGCTATGGAAAAGCCGATGGCGATGACAGCCAGCAGCGCGATCACAGTCATGATTTCAAGCGTTTTCTGTGCACGTGCGCCCTGCAAGGTCCCGATGATATTGACTGCAGTGAAGGCCGCCACAGCGAACGCCGCCCAGATTGCCGCGCCAAATTTGCCCAGTGACAGCAATTGCTGTGCATATTCACCAAACACAAAAGCAACAGCTGCGATGGCTCCGGTTTGAAAAACCGTACAACGCGCCCAGGCAAAGAGCACAGCAACCCGTGAACCATAGGCGCGAGACAGAAAACTATATTCGCCACTGGCGTTGGGATAGGCCGCCGCCAGCTCCGCATAACACAGCGCGCCGATCAGCGTGGCTATGCCCCCGGCAATCCAGACACCAATGAACAATTCATTGGAGCCCGTCATGTTTGCAATGATGCTGGGCGTTTTGAAAATGCCGGCACCCAACACAATGCCCACAAAGAATGCGATGCCATCGGTGACGCTGAGAAGCTTGCGCGGACTTGCGCCCTCGTTTGCAGTGTTCATATCAAGATCCGGAGTTTTGATGGGAGAGAGCGCATGAAAAGTTGTTCTCAATGGACACGCGTAGCGCTCCATTCCGGAACGATCTGCGGCGGCGAGACTTTGTCCACTACAAGCCGCTCCCGACTGATTTGGCCATTGAATACTAGAGTCCTTCCGTCATCGAAGACCGCATTGAATCGGATGCGTTCGCCTTCGATGCGGCCCTCACGAATAATGCCACGCACCTTGTTGGTCGCGATCCGGCCTTCGACTTTCTGGAATTTTTGACGGATCGACAAAGAATAACTTTCACTGCCGATGTCGAGTTTCCAAATGCCTTCCGCACGTGCCGGTACGATCCAGTAGAACACATCGTGATCGCTGAGGGATTCCTGATAGTCGGGCTCCCAGTCCTCCATATGGAAGTCATGGGAGACAAGACGCGAGCCGGGCTTCATGTCCGAAAGGATGCGCGGACGCAATTGCAACATCACCGAGGGCAGCAGATACATTGCAATGACCGAGGCTTTCTCGATAGGTGTCTTGAACAGGTCCTTGATCTCGAATTGAACCTTGTCAGCGACCCCGGCCTTGAGCGCATTGGCGTTGGCTTCCTCAATTCGCACCGGATTGATATCGACTCCGTAACCGCGTGCGCCGAATTTCGAGGCCGCCGTCACCAGCATGCGCCCGTCGCCACACCCCAGGTCCATCACGAAATCGTCGTTTCGGACTTTCACGAGATCAAGCATCCGGTCGACCACGTCTTGCGGTGTTGGGACATAGGGAACATCAAGTCTGACAGGCGGTGGAAACACCGATCCCTGCGCGAACGCTGGCGCAGCCGTCATCGCTATTGCGCCCCCGGCCAGACTTTTCAAAATCTGGCGGCGTGACAGGTCCTTCTTAACTCCTGATGACATCAAACAACCCCGTGATCAATGTGCCTGATCCCACA
>CAMDKB010000480.1 GCA_945901195.1 Rhizobium sp. Q54 | reverse complement strand
CCCAGTTGAAGCCCGAATGGAATGACAGTGCGAGGCCGCGCTCTTCGATGGCGCGATAGACTTTCATCAACGCATTGTCATGGACTGGAAGATTGGGCCGGACGGAGGTCACCATGAAGCCGCGCACACCGGGCCGGTCACCAAACGCCTCGACCTGTTTCAGGGCGAGGGCCGGATCGGAGAACGGCAGACCCAGCATGGTGAAAAAACGGCCCTCGCTCTCAGGGATGACCTTTTCCGTCACCCAGCGATTGTAGGCCCAGGTCAGTTCATGCTCCATTTCTTTTTGCGGGTGCGAGCCGATGTTCAGCATGCCCGTGGGAAACAGGCACGAATAATCGACAGACATCGCGTCCATCCAGCGATGGCCGATTTCGATGTCGCGCTTGAAGCCCTTCGATGTCTTTTCCGAATCGCGCAGGGGGTAGCGCGTCACGCGCCCGCCGATATCCTGATAGCCAAATACCGTAGGGGAAACGTTGCCGCGGCCTCCCTTGGCGCGGCTCGACAAGGCAAGTTGCTTGAACACTTCATTGTCCATGAACGGCAAGATCTCGCCGAAATGTTCGTTTTCATAATGGTGGGCGTCAACGTCGATGATGAGGACATCTTCGAACTTGCGCTGGCGGGCTTGCAGGGCGGCGTGGGCGAGCAGGCGCGTCGTATTGAGTTCCTCGACGCTCACGCGCCGTCCGCGATCGGCAATCAATTGTTCCATTCTATCCTCCCGCACCCGTCTGGGTTGCGCTTCGGCCATTGCGCCATTGTCGATTCAACCTGCCACAAATGGAAATGGCCGGCAATGCCGGCCAAATCTTTTCAACCTGTGATCCCGGATGATCGCTGTGCGTGGTCCGGGATACGTCAAGTTCGGCCGGTAGCGAGATTGCCATACTTGATCAGGTTCGCCTTCTGCCCTTCATTGCGGGGCGGCAATTTGAACAGTTTGTGGGCTGTACCGCCCAGCATGTTGTGGCGCGCCTTGTCGGACACGAAGGGCAAATCCCACAGCGTCGAGGGCAGATCGAAATCCCAATGGGGATAATCAGACGCATACAGCAGCTGTGATTCCGCGTTGATCATGCGGAACGTCGTTTCCAGCGCGCCCATGTCCTGAATTTCCATCGGCTGCGACGAATAAAACATATCGCGCATATAGTCAGACGGCTTCTTTTTCAGAACCGGGCATTCGGAGGGACGCAGCATGTATTCATGGTCGAGACGCTGCATCAGGAACGGGATCCAGGAGAGGCCAGCTTCAATCCACAAAACGGGCAGCTTCGGGAAGCGCTCGCCCATGCCGTTGACGACCCAGTTGGTGCAATGAAGGATGTTGTACCAGCTGAAGCCCAGAGCATGAGCCGAGATGAAGCGGTTGCAGCTCTGGAAGGTCGTGGAACCCCATTGCGGCCCCGAGTGGAACGCCAGAACCTTGCCGCGCTCCTGAATGGCTGCATAGGTCTTCATGTGGGCGTTGTCGTGGACGGCCATCCGGTCACGGACGGTTGTCACCATGAAGCCGCCGACACCGGGACGATCACCGAAATGTTCCACCATGCGGAGCGATCCTTCCGGATCGCCAAACGGCAGGCACAGCATGGTGTAAAAGCGGTTTCCGCTCTCGGGAATGACTTTCTCCGTCACCCAGCGGGCATAGGCCCAGCACAGTTCGAATTCCATTTCCTTTTGCGGATGCATGCCGATGTTCAGCATGCCTGTCGGGAAAAGGCAGGAATAATCGACAGACATGGCGTCCATCCAGCGCATGCCCAGCTGGACATCGCGCTTGGCGCCGACCTGTTCGGTCTTTTCCGATGAACGCAGCGGATAGCGCGTCACACGTCCGCCCATGTCCTGATAGCCGAACCCGGTTGGGGCAACGTTGCCGCGGCCACCCTTGGCGCGGCTCGACAGAGCCAGCTGCTTCAGCACTTCGTTTTCCATGAACGGCAGAATGTCGCCAAAATGCTCGTTCTCGTAGTGATGCGCATCGCAGTCGACGATGAGCACATCTTCGAACTTGCGGTCGCGCGCCTGTTTGGCAGCGTGGGACAGAAGCTGTGTTGTGTTGAGTTCTTCCACCGTTACGCGGCGGCCGCGATCAGCAATAAGATCCATGTTGGTCTCCCGTTTGCTCAAGTTTCACTAAAGGCAGTTGCAACAGGCAGCCCGGTCAGCGGCCTGCCCAGCTCTGCCACATTCCCAGTTCGAATACTTGCAGATCCACGGCTTTAAGCAACGCGCCGCAGACTATCATAACGTCGGTTCCTGTCACAGCGGCTCTACCCGCCAGGATGGGATAGCGGTTGCCGGCGTCTTCATTGGCGGCATAAACCCGGCACAGCGCGCCCAGCAGCGCCTGCATGGCGGGCGCCTGGATAATGTCGATCTTGCCCTCGACAAGGGCCGCGTCCAGTTCTTTGGCAAGCGCAAACGCCCGCTCGGATTCGGGCGTTCTGGCCACGCCCGACGCACCGGAAATCTTGCGAAGGATTTCCACCTTGGGGCCTTCCCCGGCCTTGTTTGACGCAGCCCGCGCCGGTTTTGCGGCGGCGGTTTTGGGGGCTGGCGCAGCCTTGGCCTTGGGCACTTTTCCCAAAAGCTTTGCGCCCGGTTCCTTCTTGGCGGCAGATTTCTGCGCCGCCAGAGAGCCGGGCTTGATGCCTTCCATCATGGCTTTCAAAAAGGCAGCCTTTTCGCTCTTGCTCGGCTCGGCCGAAATGGCCGGCGCGCCTTTGCGAGCAGCTTTCGGTGCGGCCTTGGCGGCAGCCTTAGGCGACGACATAAACCTCGTCCCCCTTTTGGACGATTTCATATTTCTTCAGCTTCAGCTTGCGGTCGGCGACCTGCTCCCCGGTGAACATGTCATACTCATAGCCATGCCACGGACAGACGAAATGCATGCTTTTTTCGTCGAAATACAGGCCGGCGGATGTCTTGTCCTCGCGCAGATGCTCTTTGACACCAGCAATCGTCAGGCCTTCGCAAGCCGGTCCGCCCTGATGCAGGCAGAAATTGCTGTAGGCGTAGAAATTGCCCTCGTGTTTGAAGATGCCGATTTCCTGCTCGCCCAGGCGGATGATCTGGCGATCGCCATCCTTGAATTCCGAGGCTTTGCTGACGAACTGCTCTGCCATGGCAGAATTTCCTTCCTTTGAGTTTTCTGGTCCGGCCAAGCAAGTGAGCGCAGCCTTTCCGGCACGGTACGGCATCACCGCGGCAAATGTCCAAGCCTATTTCCAGGGGGGTGGCGTGACATATTTTCTTGCTGCGCTGCAATATCCAGCGGAAGTCCGCAGCACAGCCTTAACTTGTACTAGGGCCTGTCGTCATTTAAGCCAAACGATGGCGCAAACCAAATGCAGCCCTGCGAGGAAGTTTCGCGCGGTCTTCTCGTAGCGTGTCGCGATCCCCCGAAAATGCTTGATAATGCAGAAGAAGCGCTCGACGAGATTGCGTTCGC
>CAMDKB010000479.1 GCA_945901195.1 Rhizobium sp. Q54 | reverse complement strand
CTGCATCGTTACGTGCTGCTTTACAACCAGCAGCTTCCGCAATCAGCCTTGGGCAGCAAGACACCCTTGCAGGCCATGAAGGACTGGCATAGCCTGAAGCCGGAGTTGTTCAGAAAACAGCCATATCACCTACCGGGATGTGACACGTAGGTTCAAGGCCAATGAGAATCGCCAGCGACCATTCGCGCAGCGGTCCGCGTTCCTCTCGCGGCACACCCAACAAATTGCCGATAATTTCGACAGGAATAGCGGATGCAAAAAACTCTATGAGGTCCGCCTCGCGTCTTTCTTCAAGGTGATCCAGCAATTGATCGACAAGCGCGATCAGCCCGCCTTCCATGTCGGCGATGGCGCGCGGCGTCAGCGCGCCTGAAATCAACCGGCGTACGCGCGTATGCAGGGGCGGATCATTAAAAACGAGGCTGGTTGTATGATGCTCATACAGCGGCGAGTCGCCATATTTGGGCAGAAACTCGACTTTCTTGTCAGATGAATAGGTTCTTGTATCGCGATAGACTTCGTCGAGATCTCTGTGCCGCGTCAGGAAATACGAACCGTCAGGCATGAGGCAAACGGGCGCGGTCTCGCGCAGTTGCCGGTAAACTGGGTAGGGATCAGCGAAAAAATCCAGCGTGAGAAAGCGCAGATCGAAAGAGGGTGGTTCTTGTGCCTTTGTCGCCACGCATAATCTCCCTTCGACACCTGCGAACAGAGCTTAAGCGAATTTACGTGGATCGTTCAATTCTTATCGCCCCGCCCGCGCCCTCCCTCGGACGAATTTTTCCACCGCCGCCTGATCATTCGCCAGCACGGTGAAGCGTTCCGTCTTGTCCATCAGTCCGGCCAAATGCGCCGGCAAAGGCGCAGAGATGCCGGTCGCCTTTTTCACTGCGTCTCCGAATTTGGCGGCGTGGGCTGTCGACAACACAACCATTGGTTTAGCGCTGTCTTTTGCCTGCGCCTTGCGCGCCGCGTGAACCCCGACGGCGGTATGAGGATCGATCAGCATGCCGCATTCGCTGAAGACGCGCGCAATTTCCTTGCCCGTGCCTGTTTCACCCGTGCGGAATGAATCGAACTCGGCACGGATCGCTGCCAGCGGCGCAGGCGCGATTTCGAAGCGGCCGGACTGGGCGAGGCTGTTCATCAGCCCAACGATGGCGCTAGCGTCGCCGCCATACGCATTAAATAAAAGCCTTTCAAAATTGGAGGACACCTGAATATCCATCGAGGGTGATTGCGTCGGCATGACGCCTTTCAATTCATAAACACCGGTGTCGAGTGTGCGCGCGAGAATATCATTCTCATTGGTCGCGATAACAAGGCGTGAAATCGGCAGCCCCATATGCTTGGCGATATGGCCGGCGAGAATGTCACCGAAATTGCCTGTTGGCACGGTGAAAGAAACCGGCCTTGAAGGCGAGCCCAGCACAACAGCGCTGGTGAAATAATATACGGTCTGCGCGACCACGCGCGCCCAATTGATTGAATTCACACCGGAAAGCTGTAAGCCATCGCGGAAGGCGTGATTGTTGAACAAGCCCTTGAGGATCGCCTGGCAGTCGTCGAAAGTGCCTTCAAGCGCGATGGTGTGAATGTTTTCGCCTTCAACACAAGTCATCTGCCGCCGCTGCACATCGCTGACCCGCTGGTGCGGATACATGATGAAGACATCGACCTGCTCCAGCCCGCGAAAGGCTTCAATGGCGGCTGCGCCCGTGTCGCCTGATGTTGCTCCGACAACCGTCGCGCGCTGACCGCTGGCTTTCAGCGCATGGTCCATCATCCGCGCGAGCAATTGCATCGCCACATCCTTGAAGGCGAGCGTCGGGCCGTGGAACAGCTCAAGCAGGAAAAGGTTATCGCCGATCTGCGAGAGCGGGGTGACAGCGGGATGCCGGAAAGACCCATAGGCCGCCTCCAGCATGGCGCGAAACGCGGCGGGCGCAATGGTGCCGCCCGTAAAGGGGGAGATGACCGCCTCCGCGACTTCCGCATAGGGTTTGCCGGCAAACGCAGCAATATCCGCGGGGGCCAGCTGCGGCACAGACTGCGGCACATAAAGCCCGCCATCACGCGCCAGCCCCGCCAGCAGGGCGTCGGTAAAGTTCAGGACGGGCGCGCCGCCACGGGTCGAAATATATTGCACAGCTCACTTCCGGTCTGGTTTGGCTGGGTATTTAGCATGAATTCAGCGACTGTCATCCCACCGAAGGCGAGCCTTTCCGCCGAAGGCAAGCCTTTCCGTCGAAGGCAAGCCGCGCCAAAAGCTGCGGGCACCAAATTCCCGCGCCGTCGTGCGTCGAATTTGACGCGTTGACCGAATGCGGCTTCAAAGGCCACAACGACGCCAGAAACATTGAAGTGGAAGGAAGCCCCATGCGCCCGTCCGGCGAAAAAATGCGCCTCGGCGCCTTCTTTAATCCGACGGGTCATCATGTCGCGTCCTGGCGGCATCCGCAGGCGCAGTCTGATGCAGGCGTGAATTTCGAACATTTCGTCGAGATCACCCGCACGGCCGAGCGCGGCAAGATGGACATGATCTTTCTGGCCGACAACATTTCCGTGCGCGAGGCGCATCCTGAAGCGCTCGCCCGCTCGGCGCAATATATCGCCAATTTCGAACCCCTCACGCTCATCGCCGCGCTTGCCGCAATGACAAAGAACATCGGCATCGTCGCAACGGCTTCGACAAGTTTTAACGAGCCCTATCATGTCGCGCGCAAGTTTGCGTCGATTGATCATATCAGCCATGGCCGCGCGGGCTGGAATCTGGTGACATCGGGCATCCCCGGCGACGCTTATAATTTTTCACGTACCGAGCATTACGACCATGACGTGCGCTACAATCGTGCGCGGGAATTTGCACAGGTCGTCACCCAGCTTTGGGATTCCTGGGATGACGATGCGTTCATTCGCAACAAGGAAACCGGCATCTTTCTCGATCCGGAGAAAAAGCACGCGCTCAATCACAAGGGCGAATGGTTTCAGGTGCGCGGTCCGTTGAATGTGCCGCGTTCACCACAGGGCTGGCCGGTCATCGTGCAGGCGGGCGGCTCCGAAGACATGATTCAGGTGGCCGCCGAATTCGGCGAAGTCATCTTTTGTGCGCCGTTGAACAAGGAACAGTCGATCAAGTTCTATGAGGACATAAAAGCTCAGCTTGCTGTTCATGATCGCACCCGCGACAGCATGAAGATCATGCCTGGGCTAAGCGGCATCGTTGGCCGCACCATGGAGGAAGCCGACGAGAAACAGCAATTTCTCGATAGCCTCACGCACCCCATCGTCGCCCGCGAAATCCTGTCGCTCATATTGGCGGGCGCGGATCTGTCCCAATACGATCTTGATGCGCCCATGCCGCAATTTCCGCCGACGAAATCATCGGGTCAGAGCATCCATAATCACGTCATGGAAATTGCAAGGAAAGGCAATCTCACCTTGCGCCAGACAGCGCAGGTTGTC
>CAMDKB010000478.1 GCA_945901195.1 Rhizobium sp. Q54 | reverse complement strand
CCGGTTCATAGGTCCAGGAAAATCGGATAAAAATCACGGTGGCAGGAAGGAACCTGGGCAGTTACGAATTTTCAAGTATTTTCTTCACAGTGCTTGTAATTTGTCCTGTTGTCGTCTATATCAGGTTATCGACTATGGGCCGGACAACTGGGCCGCGTCGCCTGATCAGAATGCTTGGTCTTTCCTTCGCATATGTATCGGCGTTCGCTTTCAGACTTTCTTTCCAAACCTCGAGAAGCCTGGCAGGCCTGCACACCCGTGCGGCGCCGCCAAAGCGTAACTATGACTGCGAATGGAACGACTATGATCAACGGAACAGTAAAATTCTACAACGACCAAAAGGGCTTTGGCTTCATCCAGCCCGACGACGGCTCCAAGGACGTCTTCGTTCATGCAACCGCGCTTGAGCGCGCCGGCATGCGCGGACTGGCGGAAGGACAGAAGGTCTCTTTCGACACCGCTGAAGACCGCCGTACCGGCAAGGTTGCCGTGAACAACATCCAGGCCTCGTAAGGTTTGATGGCTGGCGTCATTTTTCCGCCGGTTTGATGAGACTGCAAAGCCGCTCCTGACGGGGCGGCTTTCTTTTTAGGTCTCATACCCTCGGGGCCAATGTCCCGACTTCAGGAGTCGAAAATGTCTCACAAATTCAAATTGCGACAGATTGTGCGTCTCATAAAACCCGGCTTTGCTGACAAGAACGCCAGCGCCAGCGCGACTTATGAAGTCATTCGCCTGATGCCCGCCGATCAGACTGGCGAATACTCCTATCGCATCAAGGCCGAAGGATCGAGCGAACGCGCCGTGCGCGAAAGCGATCTTGTGGCGCATGGCCTCGTGAATTGATTGTCATTTTGCCCTGAGAAAAGCCAACCAAATATAGCCGGACAGATCGGCCGCGTTATCTAAGGCCCAAGCGGGGAACGCTAAGCCTCAAGGGCTGTAGCTTACATATTTCCATTGCATAGGCCTTGGGGTTGGCGGTTTCGCAGAGAGCTCAGCTGTTTGCAGCCCACGAAACCAGCAATCCCATAACGGCAAAACCCAGGAATACGGCGAGCAGCAGCACGTTCATGCGTTTGCGCAGCGCCTGAGTTTCCATATCTTTGGCGATCTTCCAATTCACGGCTATCGCCGGAATATTCAGGCGCGCAGCCTCTACGCCCGCAGCATATCGTTCTGGATGCGAGCGACGGTCGATGCGATAGGCGAGCTTGGTGATCTGAAACAGCAGGTAGAGCATAAGCCCACCTGTGAGAAGGGCGGCAAACAACGCTGGGTTCATCGTCTTCATCTGGGCCGGTCCGATATTCAACCAATGACGGGTTCCAAATATCCGACTCATGGCCGCAGAAAAATCAACCGCCTGGAAAAAAAATGCGCCCGCCGGGGGAGGGTCCGGCGGGCGCTAGAAACGCGACAGGTTGGAGGAGGGAGGGAGGGCCTGCCGCGCTATCTCTTGTGTTCGGTTCAGATACCCAGGCTCTGGCGGGCTACGAGGTCGATCTCAGCACGATGTATGCCGAGGTCATTGAGCTCGCGGTCGCTGAGCTGGGAGAGTTCGCGAACGGCGGCGCGGTAGCGCATCCAGTTCCCGATCCAGTTCGAAATCGTCTTCATTTCAGTCTCGATCCGTTGTTCTGTTTGCCGGCGGCGAACTCTTGGTTCGTCAGGTGCCGTCTCATTAGTTGCAATGTACTTTGCTGCACTGCAAAATAGAAGGGGAGATTTTGCTTCCCTGATATGCAAATTTTGCATGGATGCTTGGGGGAGAGACATGAAAATAGACCTGTAGCCGCATTTTATGGCAACTAATGATAGGCAGACGAAAATGAATCGAACATTAAAACGAAATGCCTTCAGAATACGCATTGCTGCGGTGCGTGTGAGCATGTTGGGCTGAACATAGCCATCGCACTGGTCAGCCAGCACAATCGCAAGAAAAATGTAGCAAGGTCATAATATTAGCATGGCTTTTTAGACGAGCAACAGCCTCGCGAGCGTGCGTGCCCGAATCGCTTCAAAGCAGTTTCGACGAACCAAGGGTTAAATCAGTCGTTCGGACGCTCGTTCCGGAATGATCGGTCAAGGTGGCCGCGTCCTTCCAGGTCGCCTTTTTCGAAAATCCAGTTATAGCCGCCCCGCGGGTTACTTAGAATTTCCCAGCAATTTCCATCAAAATCCCAGAACATGAACGAATATGTGCCATGCTGGGCGACAGGCCGGGTCACGCGTGTCAGTCCCCAACTGTCCTGCGCTGCGATGACGGAGCGATGGGCTTCATTGACATCGTTGTCCGAATCCACGTCCAGCCCGTTGTGGTAGATGCGTGGCATCTCGAATTCTTCCTTGGACTGGACCACCGCATAGACGTGCTGGCCGTTCAGTCGCACCATCAGCGACATGGGGCTGGTCCGCACGACTTCCAGGTTCAGGAATTCTTCGTAGAATTTTCGGGTCTTCTCCAGATCCCGCGACGCAAGCGTCCCGTGCGAAATGAACTTGGGCTTGATAGCGGCGCGAACAGGCGCTTCGGTTTTGGCTTCGGCAGACATGGTCGCTCCCTCAGAATTTGAGACAGATGATGAAACTGTCCCGCGCAAAGGTCAAATGCCGCGCATACGCCTGCATCTCATTCACCCGGACGGTTCCCATAAATCACGCATGCTGCTAGCTTGCTGTTCAAAGAGCTGCATGGCTGGGGAGGCGAGATGTACGACAGGCGGGAAATTCTGCGCGCTGCGTTGGGGGCTGCCGTCGCACCGGTCGTGATCGGCCCGGTGGTGGGCCAATTGGTCGGCCAGGCACAAGCGCAAAGCGACTATCCCTCGGGACCATTCAAGGCGCTTGCCATGTTCGGTCCGGGCTCAGGTGCGGACGCCAAGGTACGATTTTACGCCAACAAGTTGAGCGAAAAGACCGGCAGGGCTGTCATTGTCGAAAACAAGATCGGCGCAATGGGCAACATAGCGACCGAGACCATCGCACGGTCCAAACCAGATGGTTATTCGATCTATATTGCGCCGGGCTCGTCGATGCTTGCGGCAGCGCCGCAATTGTTCAAGAAATTATCTTACGATCCGATCAATGATTTCGAGCATATCACGACGCTGAATTTTTCGGCGTTCGCCCTTTGTGTGGCCGCAGATTCACCGTTCAAGGCACTCGACGATCTCACCGCGCATCTCAAACAGAAAGGCGAGGGCGCATTTTATGGTTCGGGCGCGCCGCCAAGCGTTGTCGCAGCCGAGATCTACAAGGCGCAATTCGGCCTCAAGACCGTCGAAGTCAAATATCGTGTCCAGAACGGCATGTTCAATGATTTGCTGAGCGGGCAGGTGGCGTTCACCTTTATCGATTTCATCAGCGTCGCCGCACACCGGACATCGGGCAAGGTGCGTATTCTCTGCATGGCCTGCGCCGAACGGCTCAAGAGCGCACCTGATATCATGGGGGCCCGTGAGGCCGGCATA
>CAMDKB010000477.1 GCA_945901195.1 Rhizobium sp. Q54 | reverse complement strand
TTGTCGAACCGCGTCTTCAAATCCTACGACGACATCCTCGACCATTGCTGCGACGCTTGGAACAAACTCGTCGAGCAGCCATGGCGTATCATGTCCATCGGCTTGCGAGATTGGGCCCACCAATGCTGATCAGCGGGAACTGGTATGACGTGCTTTCGCCGGATCGGTATTAAATTGAATTCGGAAAATTCAAGCTGCAGCCAATGCTCCGCTGCGGTCGTTGGCAGGAACACGTGCATGGGGAGCTTCCAGCACGACCACATCGCCCGCGCCACTCGCTGTCAGGACATCCTGCAAAACACGACAATCTTCTCGTGAATTATCAGGACCTATCACGATAAGGACTTTATCGGCCGCCGGAGCCAGCATTGCCGCAAACCCACCGGTCTGATCAAATTGCGGCTCTAGCATGAACACAAAATCATAAGTCTGGGACAACGCGTCGATGACAGCATCGAGATCCGCCCCAGGCGTCACTTCATTGGTGCCACGACCAACCAGATGAAGGCGGGAGCCGTTGTCACGCTCGATAATATCGGCAAAACCGACTTGCCCTTCCATAAGATCAGAAAGACCCTTGGCATGCTCGAGCACCCGGCCACCAAAATCCACCAGAACGACACGACGCTGCGAAGCGAGCGCACGAGCGAGAGGCTCAACACTGAACCCCGCATCAAGTTGTGACGACCCGGCACAGACCAGAACCCGCATCGCATAGTCACGGGTTTCGGCGGACAAAAGCCGTTTGGCCAGAAGCCCCGAACCGACGTCAAGACCATCCATGGGATCAATGTCCTTGATCGCAGCAGCTGCCTGTTGCGCTTGCGCCGCCGACTCTATTCTGCCTGATTGTGCATATTGCATGGGCACCGCAGCGGACACCGGAACTAGCGCCCGTCCCGAAAGTAATTCGGCGGCGACAACACCTGCGGTAGAAAGCATCAGGGCCCCGAGCAAGGCAAAAATCAGGATTGGTATGGCTTTGGGGAAAGACGGCCTGTCCGGCACAATAGCACGCGAAATAATACGCGCATCCGACGGCGTCGACAAGGATTGCTGGCGCGCAAGCGCTTCACGATATCTCGTCGTATTGCTTTCAAGCTGCTCACGAATGAGTTTGGCTTCAAGCTCCAGCTCGCGCAATTGGGCCTGATCATTGCCTGTGCCACCAACGCGGCGCTTGTCGGTTTCGATCGCCGCCAAAATATTCTCCACCCGCGAATTTGCAATACGCGCATCGTTTTCCAGCGCACGTGCACTGCGCTCGGCAGCGCCTCGCAATTCCGCTTCAGTGGAAACAAGCTGCGCCGAAAGTTCCTGCATGCGCGGATGCGATGGCCCAAGCGTGCGCGCCTCAAGCGCCGAGCGCCCCCTCAGGGTTGCCCTCTGCTCTGAAAGGCGGCGAACGAGATCGTCCTTGGCCACATCGCTGACTTCATCAAGCTTGCCACGCTGCAAAGTATTGCGGATCAGCCTCGATTTGGCTTGCGCATCAGCCATCGTATTGCGAGCCGCTGCCAGTTGAGTGCTCAACTCACCCAATTGTTGGTTGGAAATGGATGCAGACGAAGAGCCCTGAAGCAATCCGCTTGTAGCACGGAAGGTTTCGATCTTGCTTTCTGCCTCGGCCAGCTTGCTACGCAACTGAGTGACCATGGAGCCCAATGAAGTCGCAGCAAGGCTGGCGTGTTCACGCTTGTTCTTCGTCTGCATTTCCACATAGATATCGGTAATCGCATTGGCGCCTGTCGCTGCAAGCTCAGGATTGTTCGAGCTGAATTCAACACTGATGACGCGCTACTTCGGCAAAGCGAACGCAGTCAATCTCTCGCCAAATTTTTCAAGGATCCGGTCTTCAGCAGACAGGTGCGATCGGCTCCGCGAAATCCCTGCAAAACCTAGTATGCGCGTAACGATTCCGTCCCCTGCCGCCAACGGATCAAATTCCACAGATCCCTTCAGGTTAAGCTTTATGATCGCCTCTCGCGCGACTTCCCGCGAGGTAATTAGCTGAACCTGACTTGCCACTGCCTCCAGATCCAGAGTCGCTGATTGATCAGGTGCAGCCTTGTCGGGTCGGGTAAAGTAAGTTTCCTGATTTTCAACCAACACTTTGGTCTCGCCCGAATAGCGTGGCTTTACCAACGTGACAAAGGCCAACGCTGTCAGGAACGACGCAAGGGTGATGCCGCCGATCAGAAATTTCTTTCGCAATACGGCGTTGCCGATACCCGATAGATCAAGCTCACTGTCGGGTATCCGATTGAACGCGGCGCGCTCTACTAACTCATTGCCCATAACGGCCTCACATTACAAACCAGGCAAGATTAAAGCAGTTTATGGTTGAAGCCTCGTTAATGCCCAAAATCGACCCCAAACTGACGGTGAGAGAATATTAACCATGAACGCATAAAACTGAGCGCTGGAAACTTCCCCTGTCGGGAGTAGAGTGAAATCGGCGGCGGTCATGCGGCGTTCAATACTTGCGTCTTTGCTACTCATCACGATAGGCCTCAATAGCTGTGGCCAGCCTCGAATGCACAACGATCTGTTTGAGGCCAGCATCAATGCACCCTGTACACTTGCCAGCGGCGACAGATTACGAGTCATCGTCTTCGGACAGGATGCGTTAACCAATTCCTATTCTGTCGATGGCGCGGGACGTATTTCCATGCCGCTGATAGGCCTCGTAAATGCACAAGGAACCACCACTGCAGCGCTTGAACGCGCAATAGAGGGGCGACTTCGCAACGGCTATCTTCGCGAACCCAAGGTTTCCGTCGAGGTCGAGGCTTACCGCCCCTTCTATGTTCTGGGCGAGGTAACGACAGCGGGACAATATCCTTTTGTCAACGGACTTACGATACAGAAAGCTATTGCAATCGCTGGCGGCTTCGGGCCGCGCGCAACAAAATGGACAGTCGATGTGACGCGCGTGATCGATGGTGCGCCAGCCACAGCAACCGTTCCGCTGACTTATCCGGTCAATCCGGGTGACACGATCACAGTCCGGGAGCGCTTCTTCTAGGCGCCCGCAAGAGAGGTACGAATGTCCAGTGTGGCGGCGCCGGAAAACAGCCTGAAAATCATACACGTCTTGCGCGCACCACTTGGCGGCTTGTTCCGCCATGTTCTAGATTTGACGCGTGAACAGATCGCACGTGGACATCAGGTCGGATTGATCACGGACTCCTTGACCGGCGGAGAACGCGCTGAATATGTCTTGCGGGAACTTTCACCGTCATTGAGCCTGGGAATACGGCGGTTGCCCATGCGTCGCAATCCCGCCCCCGACGATCTGCGCAACCTTTACATTATTGCACACAGGACCAGCAAATTAGATGTCACATCCCGGTAGGTGATATGGCTGTTTTCTGAACAACTCCGGCTTCAGGCTATGCCAGTCCTTCATGGCCTGCAAGGGTGTCTTGCTGCCCAAGGCTGATTGCGGAAGCTGCTGGTTGTAAAGCAGCACGTAACGATGCA
>CAMDKB010000476.1 GCA_945901195.1 Rhizobium sp. Q54 | reverse complement strand
AATGACCCGAACCCGAAGATCGTTCGAATAGCTACGCGGCATCGCAAGTCTCCATGCTCGCCCCAGCAGGAGGACTGAATCTGATTTGCCGCGTCTTGGGAATCCCTGAACCCAGATTTCGATTCAAATTCGCTGCAAGGCGCTCTAGGCTCGTGTGACGGTCTCTATCCAATTCAAATAACTTTTTCACCTTGGACGATTTCCAGACGCACAATCTCCGGCGTGTCATAGGGATGAATGGTGCGTATCGTTTCTGCCAGCGCTTCATAATCGGCTGTCTTGATTTTCATCTGCAGCAGCACTTCATCTTCGCGCAGAAGCTCTACTTTCCAGACGTAATGGCTGACCACAGGAAATACCTGCACGCAGGCGGCGAGTTTTTTCTTCATTACGGCGGCGATGATCTTTTCCGCACTTTCATTGGAATTGGTTGTGGTAATGGCGATCGAAAATCCGGTCATAGATCGCACCATCCCTTCAGTTCGCGCTGCACGATATCGGTGATCACGTTCATCCCGGCGTCGCTATCGTTCAGGCAATCCACGCGTGCGAATTTTTCGCCGCCGTGTTCGAGAAAAATATCGCGATTTTCAATGCCGATTTCCTCGATGGTTTCGAGACAATCTGCGACAAAACCGGGTGTGATGACGGCGATCTTCTTTCTGCCGGACTTGGCCAGGTCGCGGATGGTGTGATCGGTATAGGGCTTGATCCATTCGGCGCGGCCGAAGCGGGACTGAAACGTCATTATTAATTTGTTTTGATCAAGGCCCAGCGCTTCACGCAGCAGTCGCGTGGTCTTGGCGCAATGGCAATAATAGGGATCACCCTTGTCGAAATATTCCTGGGGTATGCCGTGGAACGAGGCGAGAATAACCTCCGGTTCGAAATCATGAGCCGCCAGATTTTCACGGACGGACGCCGCAAGCGCCTGGATATAGGCTGGTTCATCAAACCATGGCGCTGCGACACGCAGGGTCGGTTGCCAGCGCATGGTTTTCAATGCGTCGAAAGCCGTGTCGCAGACCGTCGCGGAGGTGGCGGCGGCATATTGGGGATAAAGCGGGACGAGGAGGATACGTTCGCAGCCGTCTTTTTGCAGGGATTCCATCCGTGAGGCGATGGAGGGATGGCCATAACGCATGGCCCAGTCGACCATGATTTTTCCGCTCGATGCAAGGCGGGCGGCGAGTTTTTCGCTTTGCGCCCGGGTGATGGTTTTCAGCGGCCCTTCGTTACGCTCCTTGTTCCAGATCGTGTCGTAATCCCTGCCCTTGCGAGCCGGGCGCGTCGTGAGGATGATGCCGTTGAGCAGCGGCCACCAGATCAGACGGGAGACTTCAATCACGCGCCGGTCGGACAAAAACTCCTTGAGATAACGGCGCATGGACCAATAATCGGTCGCTTCAGGGGTTCCGAGATTGACGATGAGAACGCCTATGCGCCCCGATTTGACGGGCGGATGGCCTTGCGGACGGTCATTGCCAGCAGGCCGGGACGAAATTCCAAATTGCGCAGACATGCATCGCTCCATTTCCCAAGCGATATAAAGCATCGCAGGAAAAAGTGGTCCCGTTTTTCGCAAAAGCGATGCTCTGGACATATAGAATCAACGGCGCGGAAGTCGATTCCATGGCCCGCTGGACAGGGGCAGGAGCCTCAATTACCAAATGGCTGGAAGGGCGCTGCACAAACTTGCCCGGCGGGAGTAACGGGCATGGCAAGAACATGAACAGATTCGCGCTCTATCTCTCCAATGTCATTGATGTGCGGGCACATGAAATTCGCGCCTTGCTATGGGCGTTCGCCTATTTTTTCTTTCTGCTGGCCTCATATTACATCCTGCGGCCATTACGGGACGAAATGGGCATCGCCGCAGGCCGCGAAAATCTGCAATGGCTTTTTACCGCTACCTTTTTTGCGATGCTGGTCGCTTCACCCATCTATGCCTATGCAACATCCACGTTGCCGCGCGCACGGCTGATACCCTGGGTCTACCACTTCTTCGCGCTGAACCTGATTGCATTCTGGGCGCTGCTGGTTCTCGATTATGAAAAAGCGGCTGTAGCGAAAGTGTTTTTCGTGTGGGTCAGCGTCTTTGTGTTGTTTGCCGTCTCCGTCTTCTGGACGTTTATGGCCGATCTATTCCAGAGCGAGCAGGGGAAACGGCTGTTTGGCTTTATCGCGGCGGGCGGTACGGCGGGCACGATGCTGGGTTCTTCAATAACGGTAGGGCTTTCCGCCATTATTGGCGTTGCGAGCTTGTTGGTGGTCGCGGCGGTGCTTTTGGAATGCGCAATCTTTTGCGCCTCGCGGCTTGAGCGCAGCACGCGGGTGTTTTCCAACGGTCAGCCGCGTCCTGGTGTTACAACTGCAGTCGCAGCGCCGCAGGCGAAGATGGGCGGGGGCGTGTTCGGCGGGTTGCTGCTGCTGGTCAAATCCCCCTATCTCAGCGGCATCGCCATCTGGGTGGCGCTGCTTTCACTGGCGCAGACATTTCTTTATTTTATTCAACAGGATGTGGTGCGTAACGCCTCGACGGATCCGGCGACGCGCACGCAGATTTTTGCGACCATGGACCTCGGCGGCAATATCCTGACGTTGCTGATCCAGCTTGTCGCTACAGGTGAATTGATCAAGCGCCTTGGAGCGGGGAAAGCTGCGGCCTGCCTTCCGCTGGTGTTTGCCATCGGGTTTGCCGCGGCCAGCTTCGCGCCTGTGCTCGGTGTGATCGTGGGTTTCCAGGTGCTGCAACGTGTAGCGAATTTTGGATTTTCCAATCCGGCGCGCGAAATCATGTTTACAGTCGTCGATCGGGAAGAAAAATATAAGGCCAAGAACATTATCGACACAGCTGTTTTGAGGGGCGGCGATGTCGTGTGGAGCTGGACTTTTACTGGGCTGCGCGCTGCGGGTCTGACGGCATCATTGATCGCGATGATTGCTGTGCCTGTTGCGCTTGGCTGGCTCGCACTTTCACTTTGGCTCGGACGTTTGCAGGAGGACCGGGCCAAGCAATTGCAAACCACGGGAGAGAAGGGATGAAGAATATCATGAGTTCGAAACTAGAGATTACCCGCCGGGAGGCGCTTACGTTTGGTGCGACTGTTACTGGAAGCGTCTTGCTGCCGGGGCTTCCTGCCTGGGCGCAGGCTGCCGCCAATGTGCTCAAGCGCCCCATCCCGGTTTCTGGTGAAATGCTGCCTGTCATCGGCATCGGCACAGCCCTGATCTTCGAGTTTCCCGAGGATGACAAGGCCAAGGCGACGATGGAGGAGCGCGCCAGTGTGTTGCGTGCGCTCGTTGCGGGCGGCGGTTCGCTTGTCGATACCGCTTACAGCTATGGCGCCGCAGAGGAACGGATCGGCGCTTTGCTTGAGCAACTTGGATTGCGTGACAAGATCTTCCTTGCCACCAAGGCGCGCGTCGATGATCGCGCAAGTACTGTCGCGTCGTTTGAGCGTTCGTTGAAACTGCTGCGCACCAATCGTGTCGATCTCAT